>NZ_JAZHLI010000012.1:0-93931 GCF_036549475.1 Aurantimonas sp. A2-1-M11
TCGAATGGACCTACATCTTCGGCGCCGTCGAACCCTCCACCGGCCAGTCCTTCGCCCTGGTCCTGCCCTATGCCGACAAGGCGATGATGAACCTCTACCTCGCCGAGTTCGCCGGCACCATTCCTGACGACGTCCATATCGTCATGGTTCTCCACGGCGCCGGATGGCACGGTGAAAAGGCCCTCGACGTACCGGCGAACATCACCCTCGTCGCGCTTCCGCCCTACAGTCCCCAACTTAACCCGGTCGAGCGGCTCTGGCTCTATCTGCGCGAGACCTCCCTCAGCCTCTGCGTCTTCCGCGACAGGCAAGCCATCATCGACGCTTGCTGCGACGCCTGGAACCCCGCCACCAAAGATCCGAGCCGCATCCAAACCCTCTGCAACTATCCCTACATCAAAGCGGTCAGTTCATGAGCGCGCCGGTAATCATAGGTCGAATTCACAATCATTGGGAGCATGTTGAGCACAGCGCATCACCCGCTTGGCTTCAAACGCGTTGTTGCGCACGTCCCAAGAACGTTCACCCGATTGCCCTGGGGATTTCCCGGAGGCTGCTTGGCTCGGAACCACGAAACTATTGGGTTGCACGCTACGCTGGATAGTCCGATCGGCGTAGCCCAATCCGCCTTCAAGCGTATCTGCGGGTAGGAAAGGCGCTTCGGCCTCACTCCAAGGGTCGCCTCGCTCCGCCCCACCGCCGTCTGTATCTTCGAGCCAGCGTAGATCGCAAGGAAGGACGTTGGTCGATGCGGGTTCTTGTAACGGGACATCAAGGATATATCGGGTCCGTCATGGTCCCGTTGCTGCTGAAGGCAGGCCACGAGGTTTCCGGGATCGACAGCAATCTCTACGAGCGCTGCACCTACGATCCGGGAGGCCAACAGGTTGCGGTCGAGACCCGGCGGAAGGACGTCCGCGACGTGCAGGCGAGGGACCTGGAAGGGGTCGACGCCGTCATCCATCTGGCGGCCCTGTCGAACGATCCGCTCGGGAATCTCAATCCGGATGTCACCTTCGAGATCAACCATCGCGCTAGCGTGGGGCTTGCGAAGGCCGCGAAAGAAGCTGGCGTCGAACGCTTTCTGTTCGCGTCGTCCTGCAGCAATTACGGACAATCGGGCGCCGAAATGATCGACGAGACCGGCGAGCTCAATCCGGTGACCGCCTATGGGCGCTCCAAGGTCCTCTCTGAGCTCGACATCTCAAAACTGGCCGACGGCCGGTTCTGCCCGACCTACCTGCGGCCTGCGACCGCCTATGGACTGTCGCCGCGCCTGCGCTTCGACATCGTCTTGAACAACCTCGTGGCCTTCGCGGTCACCGAGGGCATGATCTTCATGAAATCCGACGGATCGCCCTGGCGCCCAATCGTACATATCGCGGATATCTCGCGCGCCTTCATTGCTTGCCTCGCCGCGCCCAAGGACAAGGTCTGGAACGAGGCGTTCAACGTCGGCGCGACATCGCAGAACTACCGAATTCGCGAGATCGCCGAGATCGTCGCCGGCGTGGTGCCCGGCTGCGACCTGCGCTTCGCTGCGGATGCAGGCCCCGACACGCGCTCCTACCGGGTGAGCTTTGAAAAGCTCGCGCGGGTGCTTCCGGACGCCGTCCCGAAATGGGATGCACGCGCCGGCGCCGAGGAGCTCTACACCGCCTACCGGAAATCGCACCTGACGGCGGAGGAGTTTGAGGGCCCGCGGTACCAGCGCATCGCGCATATCAGGCAGCTGATGGCCTCCGGCGTCCTGGACGAGAAGCTGCGCCATCGCGCAGCGGCCGAGGCCGCTCCGGCCCTGTCGCTCGCCGTCTGACGAGGGGTTGCGCGGTGGATATGCTCGAGGACCCATTGCAGCCGCGAAGGCTGGACGAGGCTTCGGCGGCTGAGATCGGCGAGGCGATCTACTCGCTGGCCTGCGAGCTCTACCCGATCTGCCGCAGCATCACGGGGAGGGGCGTGCGCGAGACCCTCGAGATCCTTTCTCGCCGGATCGACCTTACACGACACGAGGTGCCGACCGGCACCGCGCTTTTCGACTGGACCGCGCCGAAGGAATGGACAATCCGCGACGCGTGGATCAAGGATGCGTCGGGCCGCAACGTCCTAGATTTTGCGGCCTCCAACCTTCACGTGATGAGCTACAGCGCGCCGCTTCATGCCAGGATGTCGCTCGACGAGCTGAAGAAGCATGTCGTCACGCTGCCCGAGCAGCCGGATCTCATCCCCTACCGCACCTCCTACTATGCGGAACGCTCGGCCTTCTGCATGGCGCACAGCGAGCTTTCCGCATTGTCGGAGGGTGAATACGAAGCCCTCATCGACTCCGAGCTGGCCGACGGGTCGCTCAGCTACGGCGAGCATGTCCATCGCGGGCGGACGGATCAGGAGTTCCTGCTGTCCGCCCATATCTGCCATCCCTCGCTCGCCAACGACAATTGTTCCGGGCTGGCTCTGCTGGCCTTGATCGCTCGGGCGCTGAAGGAGCGGGAAACGCGCTACAGCTACCGCTTCCTGTTCGCGCCCGGCACGATCGGAGCGCTCGCCTGGCTGGCGGCCAACGAGGATCGGCTGTCCCGCATCGCGCATGGGCTGGTCGTTTCCTGTGTCGGCGACGGCGGCGGCCCGACCTACAAGCGGAGCCGGCGCGGCGACGCGTTCATCGACCGCGCCATGGTTCATGTGCTGGCGCATACCGGGTTGAAGCCAACGATCCTCGACTTCTCGCCCTATGGCTACGACGAGCGGCAGTTCTGCTCGCCGGGCTTCGATCTTCCGGTCGGTCTTTTCCAGCGGAGCGCCTTCGGCACCTTTCCTGAATACCATACCTCGGCCGACAATCTCGACTTCATCCGGCCGATGCACCTGCAGGCTTCTTACCGGATGATCATGGATGCGATCGATATCGTCGAGGCGAACTGGACGCCGCGCAACTTGTCGCCGAAGGGGGAGCCCCAACTCGGCCGGCGCGGGCTCTATGCCGCAGTCGGCGGCGACAAGACGGGCGTCGCCGGCATGATGGCGATGCTCTGGGTGCTGAACCTTGCCGATGGCGAGCACTGCCTTCTCAATATGGCGGAGCGCTCGGGCATGGCATTCCGTGAGATCGAGAAGGCGGCGCGGCTGCTGCGCGAACACGGCCTGCTGGCCGACGCTTAGCGTTTTCAAGACGGGTCAGGCGGGCACTTCCTCCAGGAGCGGCCAAGCGAAGTCCCTCGCCGAGATGACGGTGAGCGGAACCGGCCAGATGATCCCGAGCGCAGGCTCGTCGTAGCGCAATCCGCGCGCGGCGTTCGGCGCGTAGAATTCGGAAATCTGGTACTGGACCACCGCATCATCGGTAAGGGTCTGGAATCCGTGGGCGAAACCCTTCGGGATCAGGATCTGCCGCTGGTTTGCCGGGGTCAGGACGACGGACAGCCACCGCAGATAGGTTGGCGATGCCGGTCGCATGTCGACGATCACGTCCCAGACCGCGCCCGCCGAACACGAAACCAGCTTCACCTCGGCGTGGGGATCGGCCTGGAAGTGCAAGCCTCGTAACGTGCCCTTGCGGATCGAATGCGAGCGACTGTGCTGGACGAATCGGGTTTCGAGGCCTCGCTGTTCGAATGTCTCGACGCAGAAGGTTCGCGCGAACGATCCCCGCTCGTCGATCACGGGCACGGGTTCGATGATGAAGGCGCCGTCGAGCACTGTTTCGGTAAACTGCATCTACGCCATCCAGCGGCCGTGGCCGAATGCCTCTTGCGCCGAGTGCAAGGCATCTCTGACGAAGATTGATGCCCGTCGGCCGGTAGGCCCGAAAGAGAACTCATCGGCGGGTCGCCCTCATCGGAAAGGGGTAGCAAGGCCATACCCCGGCTTCGACCTTCGGATGCAGCTAGCATGCTCCCGGCGAATACCGCCGTCTTTCGACGCCGTACCCTCCGTTCTATTCCGGTCGTTCGGGTAAATCGGCGATCCCTATGGCCGTATCGGCAGCCTCGTTCCCATCCCGTACCTTTCTCGCTCCGGCGACAAGCGCCGCCTCGTATCCATTCTCAAGAGCGTGGATGTCATGTCGTCAGTCGAAACCATTCCGCAATCCCACCGCGCGAGCGTAACGTCCGCATGCCGCCTTTGCGGAGCCGGATTGCGGCACACCTTCGTCGATCTCGGGATGTCGCCCCCCTGCGAGAACTTCCTGCAGGTCGATCAGATCGACGCGGTGGAACACTACTTCCCGCTTCACGTGCAGGTCTGCGAGCGCTGCTTCCTGGTTCAGCTCAAGGAATATATGAGCCCCAAGGCGATCTTCACCGAATACGCCTACTTCTCGTCCTACTCCACCAGCTGGGTCGCCCATGCGAAGGCCTATTGCGAGGCGATCGCCTCACGCTGCGGCCTTGTCGCAGACAGCCTCGTAGTCGAGCTGGCGAGCAATGACGGCTACCTTCTGCAGCATTTCCTGCCTATGGGCATTCCGGTGCTGGGGATCGAACCCGCCGCCAACGTAGCGCGTGCGGCGGTCGAAAGGGGCGTTCCGACCCTGGTCGACTTCTTCGGCGTTCGTCTTGCCACGGCGCTCGCGGCCGAAGGAAAGCAGGCTGATCTGATCGCCGGCAACAACGTGCTCGCTCAGGTTCCCGATCTCAACGACTTCGTGGCGGGGATGAAGATCCTTCTGAAGCCCACAGGCGTTATCACGCTGGAGTTCCCGCACCTCGAGAAGCTGATCGCCGAGAACCAGTTCGACACGATCTATCATGAGCATTTCTCTTACTTCTCGCTGCTGACGATCGCCGAGATGGCTAGGCGCCATCGGCTCAAGGTCATCGATGTCGAGGAACTGCCCACCCATGGCGGGTCGCTGCGGGTGTACTTGGCCCACGGCGAAAGCCGTCATCCGGTGAGCCTTGCCGTCGGCCAGCTCCTTGCCCGGGAGAAGCGGCACGGCTTGGCCGACATCGGGACCTATGCCTCGTTCGGGATGAAGGCCAAGCGCGCCAAACGCGACCTCCTGACCTTCCTCATCGCCGCGAAGAACGAGGGCAAGACGATCTGCGGCTACGGGGCGCCCGGCAAGGGAAACACGCTTCTCAACTACTGCGCGATCGGCAACGACTTCCTCGACTTCACCGTCGACCGCAACCCCTACAAGCACGGCCGCTTCACGCCCGGGATGCACATCCCCATCCACCCGGTCGAGGCGATCGACGCGGCCAAGCCCGACTACATCCTGATCCTGCCCTGGAACCTTAGGGACGAGATCATGAAGCAGATGCACCACGTCGCGGCCTGGGGCGCGAAGTTCGTGGTTCCGATTCCCTTCGTCACAGTCATCAATTCAGCGGAGTTCCGGAGATGAAAGTCGTCCTGTTCTGCGGTGGTCTGGGTACACGTATCCGCGAGTATTCGGAATCCGTCCCGAAGCCGATGATACCACTCGGCCATCAGCCCATCCTGCACCACGTGATGGAGTATTACAGCGAGCACGGGCATGACGACTTCGTTCTCTGCCTCGGATACAAGGCGAACGTCGTCAAGGATTTCTTCCTGAACATCCGGCCGACGACATTCGCTGACTGCGTCGTATCCGGCGGTGGAAAGGACGTGCAGGTCATCGGTGAAGTTAGCAAGGATTGGCGGGTCACGCTGCTCGACACGGGCATCTGGCGCAATATCGGCGAACGTCTTTGGGCCGCAAGGGATCAGGTTCGAGGCGAGAAGATATTCCTTGCCAATTACAGCGACGGTCTGACCGACGTCGACCTCGACGACATGGTCCGGCGCTTCGAGGTCAGCGGCAAGCTTGCCTGCTTCCTCGCCGTGCGGCCGCCCTTGACCTACCATCTGGTCGACATGGCCGAGGATGGCGGGGTTCGCGAGTTCCGCTCGTCGGACCGCTCTGACATCTGGATCAACGGCGGTTACTTCGTCATGCGTCCGGAGATTTTCGACTACATGCGCGAGGGCGAGGAACTGGTGCTCGAGCCTTTCGCTCGCCTGATCGCCGACAACCAGCTCATGGCCTACAAGCATGAAGGCTTCTGGCGGTCGATGGATACGCTGCGGGATTGGCAAGTGCTCGAGGATATGGTGGAGAAGGGTGACATGCCCTGGAACGCCCGCGTTAGCTCAGAGCGCAAGCGGCGAACCGTCATCCGGGCAATCCCATGAGGAGTCTAAGCCTCGCCCGTCCGGGTGAGGCCCTCGACATTCTCTGCCTCGGCGCCCATTCCGACGATATCGAGATCGGGCTGGGCGGGACGATCCTCAGCCTCATAGAGGCGAGGATTGAGCTCCGCGTCTCGTGGTGCGTGTTCAGCGCCATTGGGCCTCGCGCTGCGGAGGCGGAGGCGTCGGCGTCGGCGTTCCTCGCGGGCGCGACCGGCTACAGGCTGGAACTCGGCGAATTCGAGGACGCGCTGTTTCCGACGCAAAGCCGGGCTATCAAGGAGTGGATGATAAATATCCGAGGACGCGCTTCACCGGACGTCATCTTCACCCATGCCCGACACGACGCGCATCAGGATCACCGCGAGGTCAGTGCGCTGACCTGGAACGTCTTCCGCGATCATCTGGTCTACGAGTACGAGATCCCCAAGTGGGATGGCGATCTGGGGCGGCCGAATGCTTACTTTCCTATCACCCGACCGGTTCTGGAGAGGAAGATGACGCTTCTTCGCGAGCATTTCGGCACACAGCGATCGAAGGACTGGTTCGACGACGAGACGTTCCAAGCCCTTGCCCGCATCCGCGGCATGGAATGCCGTGCGCCCGATCGCTATGCTGAAGCGTTTGTTGCCCGAAAGATGCTGCTCTCCTGTGACGCAGGACCTCGCCCGCGCGGCTGAGGGCCGCCGAAGGCGCGGAACCTGGTCCTCAGCGGATGGGTGCATGAAGCCGGGGAAGAGACCGGCGGGCCCGCCCCTTCCGCTGAAGCCAGGCTGAAGCCGCCCCCCCACCTGGACGCGATGTTGAGTCGGGCCAGATACGCCTCCCCGATCTGTCATGATTCGCCGGTGGAGACAGTCTGACGAGCGGTCGCAGCATTAACGAGAGGCTCGTCCGACCCCGCAGAGACAGGCCAAAAAGGCGTCCGGCCGGCACTGCAGGATCATCTCGCACTGCGATCGTTTTCTTCCCGGCTTCTCGCTTGACAGTCCCCGATCTTGGCCGTAAACGACCGCTCATCAGCCGCTTCCGAGCGGTGGAGCGCGGGTGTAGCTCAGTCGGTTAGAGTGCCGGCCTGTCACGCCGGAGGTCGCGGGTTCGAGCCCCGTCACTCGCGCCACTTTCCCTTTCCAGGCAATCAGTTTCGTCACCGATCGAACATCGCCGCCGCCAAGCGGCGGCTTCGAGCCGACGGATCTCCGCAAATCATCGCCGGGTTGCTCCGTTTCACCCACCGTAGACGTAACCTGCCGGTGAGCATTCGCCCGCGCCCGAGAGCGGGTCAGATGCCCGAGCCAGCCTCCTCCTCGAAATTGCTCTCGTCGGCCGGCTGCGGCCATGGTGCCGCCGGCGCCCACGATGGCGCGGTCGGGGAGGGGATGGGCATCCAGGCCAGCAATTCGTCGTTGGCATAGGTGACCGGGCAGCCGGGATCGGAATCGGTAGCGATCCATTGCGGCTCGAAGGCGCCCCGCGGTGCCGCCCATCGCACCACATCCACTTCCGCCGGCCCCTGTTCCGTGGCGCGCACGGTCACCAGGATGCGGCTGCCGTCGCGCAGCGCCTCGCGCATCGGCTGCCAGTCTGCGGCATTGTGATCGGTCATGGCCATGCCCCTCCCGCTCTCGGCATTTACGCATTTGTGGCCGATCGTCGGATGCCTAAGCGGGGAACGCAACACCGGTCGTGTCATCGGGGGGCCGGTGCCGGCTTTTCCATGCCTTGGCCCCTGCCTGCGGCTGCGGAGCGCAGGTCCCGTGGACGGCGCTTCCCGCCTTGCTTCGGCTGGGAGAAGGCGATAGTTCTCGCCGCAACACGAAAGGCCCTTGTTTTCGCCGCCTTGATCCGCCGGATCGGATCTCCGGCGGCCTGCGGAAGGGATGATCGCGAATTTGCGGCCGTTCGATTAGTCACTATTGATTCTGGGGACATCGAGATGCCCGAACTTCTCGCATCCTATCTGCCGATCGTCATTTTCGTCGGCGTCGCATTGTTTATCGGTTTGGCCCTTCTGGTCTCGCCGTTCCTCCTGGCGTTCAAGGCACCGGACGACGAGAAGCTGTCGGCCTACGAGTGCGGCTTCGACGCCTTTGACGATTCCCGCATGAAATTCGACGTGCGGTTCTATCTGGTCTCGATTCTGTTCATCATCTTCGACCTCGAGGTCGCCTTCCTGTTCCCCTGGGCCGCGACCTTCGGGACCCTGGGCTGGTTCGGCTTCTGGTCGATGATGGTCTTTCTCGGCGTCTTGACGGTCGGCTTCATCTACGAGTGGAAGAAGGGAGCACTGGAATGGGATTGATCGACACCTCCCGCCCGCTCATCGCCCATGCGCCATCGACGGATGCCGGTGTCGCCGAGTCGAAGATTGTCGCGCCGACGGCCGACCCCTTCGTCACCGACGTGAACAACGAACTGGCCGACAAGGGCTTCCTCGTCACCTCGACCGAAGACCTCATCCAGTGGGCCCGTACCGGTTCGCTGATGTGGATGACCTTCGGCCTGGCCTGCTGCGCCGTCGAGATGATGCAGATGTCGATGCCGCGCTACGATGCCGAGCGTTTCGGCTTCGCCCCGCGCGCCTCGCCACGTCAGTCCGACGTGATGATCGTCGCCGGTACGCTGACCAACAAGATGGCCCCGGCGCTGCGCAAGGTCTACGACCAGATGCCGGAGCCGCGCTACGTCATCTCCATGGGCTCCTGCGCCAATGGCGGCGGCTATTACCACTATTCCTATTCGGTGGTGCGCGGCTGCGACCGGGTGGTCCCGGTCGACATCTACGTGCCCGGCTGTCCGCCGACCGCCGAAGCGCTGCTCTACGGCGTCCTGCTTCTCCAGAAGAAGATCCGCCGGACCGGCACAATCGAGCGCTGAGGTAAGAGATGATTCGCGAATACGCCACGAAGGATCTGGCCGACTACGTCGCCGAGACGCTCGGCGACACGCTGATCGAGACGGTCATGGCCTTCGGCGAACTGACGCTGGTCGTGGCTCCGGCCGAGATCGTGCGGGTGATGACCTTCCTGCGGGACGATCCGCAGACCCAGTTCATCAACCTCACCGACATTTGCGGCGTCGACTATCCCCAGCGCGAGCAGCGTTTCGAGGTCGTGTACCATCTCCTGTCGCCCCGTCAGAACCAGCGCATCCGCATCAAGGTCCGCACCACCGAGGACGCGCCCGTGCCCTCGATCACCGGGGTCTTCTCCGGCGCCGACTGGTTCGAGCGCGAGGCCTATGATTTCTACGGCATCCTGTTCACCGGACATCCCGACCTGCGCCGCATCCTCACCGACTACGGTTTCGAGGGCTATCCGCTGCGCAAGGACTTCCCGTTGACCGGCTTCGTCGAGGTCCATTACGACGAGGCCAAGAAGCAGGTCGTCTACGAGCCGGTCGAACTGCGGCAGGAGTTCCGCAATTTCGACTTCCTGTCCCCCTGGGAGGGGACGGAGTATGCTCTGCCGGGAGACGAGAAGGCCAAGCAGTAGCACGGGAGCGTGTGATGGGGACCAAGCGGCTTCAGGCGAAATGCCTGTGTGGTGGCGTGCGGATCGACGCCAATTTCGAGAAGGTGGAAGTCGGCGTCTGTCATTGCGAAACGTGCCGTCGCTGGACGGCGGGGCCCTTCATGGCAATCGACGGCGCCAGCAATGTCGTCGCCGCGGGGACCGACCTGATCGAAACGTACCAGTCGTCGGGATGGGGCGAGCGCGGCTTCTGCCGGGTCTGCGGCACGTCGCTCTTCTGGCGCAGCAAGGACGGCGAGCATTACGCGATGTCGGCGATGCTGTTCGACGGGCTGGGTGATGTCCGGCTGACGCAGGAGATCTTCATCGACTCGAAGCCGTCCTGGTACGCCTTCGCCAACGAGACCGAAAAAATGACGGGCGCCGAGTTCTTCGCGCAATTCGCGCCGCAGCAGGAAACGCCGAATGGCTGAGATCGACGTCCGCAACTTCAACATCAATTTCGGCCCCCAGCATCCGGCGGCGCACGGCGTGCTGCGGCTGGTGGTCGAACTCGACGGCGAAGTCGTCGAGCGGGTCGATCCGCATATCGGGCTCCTGCACCGGGGCACAGAGAAGCTGATCGAGCACAAGACCTATCTGCAGGCGATCCCCTATTTCGACCGCCTCGACTACGTCGCGCCGATGAATCAGGAGCATGCCTTCTGCCTGGCGATCGAGCGGCTCACCGGCGTCGAGGTGCCCAAGCGCGGCCAGCTGATCCGGGTCCTGTATTCCGAGATCGGCCGCATCCTCTCGCATCTTCTCAACGTGACCACCCAGGCGATGGACGTAGGCGCGCTGACGCCGCCGCTCTGGGGCTTCGAGGAACGCGAGAAGCTGATGGTCTTCTACGAGCGTGCTTCGGGCTCGCGCCTGCATGCGGCCTATTTCCGTCCCGGCGGTGTGCACACCGACCTGCCGCAGCAGCTCATCGAGGATATCGGCGCCTGGTGCGACCCGTTCCTCAAGGTCTGCGACGACATCGAAGGCCTGCTCACCGAGAATCGCATCTTCAAGCAGCGCAATGTCGACATCGGTGTGGTGGGTATCGACGACGCCTGGGCGATGGGCTTTTCGGGCGTGATGATCCGCGGCTCGGGCGTGGCATGGGACCTGCGCAAGTCGCAGCCTTACGAATGCTACGACGAGATGGATTTCGACATCCCGATCGGCAAGAACGGCGACTGCTACGATCGCTACCTGATCCGCATGATCGAGATGCGCGAATCGGTGAAGATCATGAAGCAGTGCATCGCGCAGCTGACCGGCGAGCACCGCACCGGCCCGGTCTCGGCGACCGAAGGCAAGATCGTGCCGCCCAAGCGCGGCCAGATGAAGCGCTCGATGGAGGCGCTCATCCATCACTTCAAGCTCTACACCGAAGGCTTCCACGTCCCCGAGGGCGAGGTCTATGCGGCCGTCGAGGCACCGAAGGGCGAGTTCGGCGTCTATCTGGTCGCCGACGGCACCAACAAGCCGTATCGCTGCAAGATCAAGGCGCCGGGCTTTGCCCATCTGCAGGCGATGGATATGCTGTGCCGCGGGCATATGCTGGCCGACGTGTCGGCGATCCTCGGTACGCTGGATATTGTGTTCGGCGAAGTCGATCGGTGATTCGACCGGCAGTGCGCCGCTCGGTGAGTCCCGATGACGCAGGCGCCGCACGACGCTCTCATCGATCCGTCGCGGGCATGTCCCGCGGCGGCGAGTATCGAGGAAAACCGCGCATTTGACGGGTTGTCGATGCGGCTTCTGGCCACTGGCCTTTTGCGGTTCGTGTGATAGAACGCGCCGCAACATAGCATGTTGAACTGGTTCTAAAGTCGAGGTCCGATGTCTGTCAGGCGTCTCGCGGACGATTCCATCCAGCCTCACGGCTTCGCCTTCTCCGAGGAAAATGCGGCCTGGGCACAGGCGACGATCCGCAAGTATCCGGCGGAGCGCCAGCAGTCGGCCGTGATCCCGTTGCTCATGCGGGCGCAGGACCAGGATGGCTGGGTCACCAAGGCCGCGATCGAGCATGTCGCCGACATGCTGGCGATGCCGCTGATCCGCGTCCTCGAGGTCGCGACCTTCTACACGCAGTTCCAGCTCAAGCCGGTCGGCACCCGCGCCCACATCCAGCTGTGCGGCACGACGCCCTGCATGCTGCGTGGCGCCGAGGACCTGAAGGCGGTCTGCCGCTCGAAGATCCATGCGGAGCCATTCCACCGCAACGAAGCCGGCACGTTGTCCTGGGAAGAGGTCGAATGCCTCGGTGCCTGCGTCAACGCGCCGATGGTCATGGTTTTCCACGACACCTACGAAGACCTGACGCCCGAGCGGCTGGAAGAGATCATCGACGCATTCGAGGCCGGTCGCGGCGCCGACGTGACCCCGGGCCCGCAGAACGGTCGCCACCAGTCGGCGCCGCTCGGCGGCCTGACCACGCTCAAGGGCGACTATGACGATCTGATCGCCGATCGGAAATCCGAGGGCGGTCCCGCCAACGGTGCGCCGGCGCAAGGGGCCGGGGCAGGGCAGGCCGTCTCGTCGCTATCCAAGGCCGGGCGCCCGGATACGGCCGCGGCCGAGACCGATCCGTCGATTTCAGCAGCCGGCAAGGCCGACGAGGCCAATGCCCCGAAGGGCACCGAGAGCGAAGAGAGCGACGAACTGCTCGCCGAGGCAGGGCCCGGCGCGGGCCATACCGGTGGTGCGCGCGAAGGCGCGACCGGCGAGGCGGACCGCGATGCCGCGGAAGCCGATCAGGTCTCGGCCGATTCTCCGAATGCCGACGTCTCGACGGCGGGCAATCTCGCGGCCAAGGAAGGCACCGCCGAGGCTGCCGTGGTCCGCGACGAGCGCCGGCCAGGCGATGTGCCGGGGAACCAGACCCGCGACGGCGAAGCGGTCGATCTGACCGGCCGCGACCAGGTGTCGCCCGGCACACCGGAGGCGCTTCGGTCCGATACGGCCGACACCAGTTCGGGGCCCGGCAATGCCGACCACTTTGCCAGCGAGGCCGAGCCCGCTGCCGCACCGGCCGAAGTCGGCGTCAAGCCTGCCGATCTCCTGGACGCGCCCCAGGGCGCCAAGGACGATCTCAAGCGCATCAAGGGTGTCGGACCCGTCATCGAGGGGCGGCTGAACGGCCTTGGCGTATTCCATTTCCGGCAGATCGCCGAATGGCGACCGGCCGAGCTGATCTGGATCGACGATTATTTGAACTTCCGCGGCCGCGCGGTGCGCGAAGGCTGGATTGAGCAGGCGAAGGAACTGGTAAGCTCCTCGTCTTCCGGTTCGGGCCAGCGCTGATGCGTGCGAGGAGAATCTAGATGCTGAACGATCAGGACCGCATCTTCACCAACATCTACGGCCTCCGGGACAAGAGCCTGAAGGCCGCAATGAAGCGTGGCCATTTCGACGGCATCGCCGACATCATCGGCAAGGGCCGCGACTGGATCATCAACGAGATGAAGGCGTCGGGCCTGCGCGGCCGCGGCGGCGCCGGCTTCCCGACGGGCCTCAAGTGGTCCTTCATGCCGAAGGAGGAAAGCGGGCGTCCGCATTACCTCGTCATCAATGCGGACGAATCCGAACCCGGTACCTGCAAGGACCGGGAGATCATGCGGAACGACCCGTTCACGCTGATCGAGGGCTGCATCATCGCCGGCTTCTCCATGGCCGCCCACACCTGCTACATTTACGTGCGCGGCGAATATGTCCGTGAGCGTCAGGCCCTGCAGCGCGCCATCGACGAGTGCTACGAGGCCGGGCTGCTAGGCCGCGACAACAAGTGCGGCTGGGACTACGACATCGTCGTCCATCACGGCGCAGGCGCCTATATCTGCGGCGAGGAAACGGCGCTCCTGGAAAGCCTCGAGGGCAAGAAGGGCCAGCCGCGGCTGAAGCCGCCGTTCCCGGCCAATGTCGGCCTCTACGGCTGTCCGACCACCGTCAACAACGTCGAATCGATCGCAGTGGCGCCGACCATCCTGCGCCGGGGCGGCGCCTGGTTCGCCGGCATCGGCCGGCAGAACAACACCGGCACCAAGCTGTTCTGCATCTCCGGCCATGTCGAGCAGCCCTGCACCGTCGAAGAAGCGATGGGCATCCCCTTCCGCGAGCTGATCGAGAAGCATTGCGGCGGCATCCGGGGCGGCTGGCACAATCTTCTCGCGGTGATCCCGGGTGGCTCCTCCGTGCCGCTCGTTCCGGGCGCCGACATCATCGATGCGCCGATGGATTTCGACGGCCTGCGCGAGATCAAGACGTCGTTGGGCACCGCCGCTGTGATCGTCATGGACAAGTCCACCGACATTGTGAAGGCGATCGCCCGCATCTCGTATTTCTATAAGCACGAGAGCTGCGGCCAGTGCACGCCGTGCCGCGAGGGCACGGGCTGGATGTGGCGCGTCATGGAGCGCATGGCCACCGGCAACGCCCAGAAGCGTGAGATCGACATGCTGCTCGACGTGACCAAGCAGGTCGAGGGCCACACGATCTGCGCGCTCGGCGATGCGGCAGCCTGGCCGATCCAGGGCCTCGTCCGGCATTTCCGCGCCGAGATCGAACAGCGGATCGACGATTTCTCGCGCAATGCCCATCAGGTTCGTCCTGTTCTCGAAGCGGCGGAATAACGCGTGATGGGAGGCACTGGCATGAGTGACGGACCCGACAATCTGGTGCTCGCGATGCTGCGCCGAATGGACGGCAAGCTCGATCGCGGCCTGGAAGAACTGCACGACATCAAGGTGCGGCAGACAGCCGTCGAAGAGAACATGGCCGGCGTTCACCGCCGCATCGATCGTCTGGACGAGCGGTTCCAGCGGGTTGAGCGGCGTCTTGAGCTGACCGAAGCGACACGTTGAGAAGAAGCTGATGACCAAGCTCAAAGTCGACGGCAGGGAAATCGAGGTCCCCGATCACTACACGCTGTTGCAGGCGTGCGAGGAGGCCGGCGCCGAGATTCCGCGGTTCTGCTTCCATGAGCGGCTGTCGATTGCCGGCAATTGCCGCATGTGCCTCGTCGAGGTGAAGGGCGGACCACCCAAACCTGCCGCGTCCTGCGCCATGGGTGTGCGCGACCTGCGGCCCGGACCCGAGGGCCAGTTGCCGGAAGTCTTCACGACCACGCCGATGGTCAAGAAGGCCCGCGAAGGCGTGATGGAATTCTTGCTGATCAACCACCCGCTGGATTGCCCGATCTGCGATCAGGGCGGCGAGTGCGACCTGCAGGACCAGGCCATGGCCTATGGCGTCGACAGCTCGCGCTACCAGGAGAACAAGCGCGCCGTCGAGGACAAGTACATCGGCCCGCTGGTCAAGACGATCATGACGCGCTGCATCCACTGCACGCGCTGCGTCCGCTTCACCACGGAGATCGCCGGCATTTCCGAACTCGGCCTGGTCGGCCGCGGCGAGGACGCCGAGATCACCACCTTCCTCGAGCAGGCGATGACCTCCGAGCTGCAGGGCAACGTCATCGACCTGTGCCCGGTCGGCGCGCTGACCTCGCGGCCATATGCCTTCCAGGCCCGGCCCTGGGAGCTGTCCAAGACCGAGACGATCGACGTGATGGATGCGGTCGGCTCCAACATCCGCGTCGATACCCGTGGCCGCGAAGTGATGCGGATCCTGCCGCGCATCAACGAGGATATCAACGAGGAGTGGATCTCCGACAAGACCCGCTTCGTCTGGGACGGCCTGCGCACCCAGCGCCTCGACAAGCCCTATGTGCGCGAGAACGGCCGGCTGCGTTCGGCCAGCTGGCAGGAAGCCTTCGCCGCGATCCAGGCCAAGGTCGACGGCGTCGCGGGCGAGCGCATCGGCGCCATCGCCGGCGACCTGGCCGCGGTGGAGGAGATGTGGGCGCTCAAGCGCCTGACGGCCGAGCTCGGCTCGACCAGCCTCGACTGCCGCCAGGATGGCGCCATGCTCGATCCTGCGGACGGCCGGGCATCCTACCTGTTCAACACCACCATCGCCGGCATCGAGGATGCCGACGCGCTGCTGATCGTCGGCTCCAACCCGCGCTTCGAGGCGTCGGTGCTCAACGCCCGCATCCGCAAGCGTTGGCGCATGGGCGGCTTCCCGATCGGCGTCGTCGGCGAGAACGCCGACCTGCGCTACGACACCACCTATCTCGGCGCCGGCGCCGAGACGCTGTCCGACCTCGAAGGCGCCAGCCAGGGCTTCTTCGAGGCGCTGAAGAAAGCCGAGCGTCCGATGATCATCGTGGGGCAGGGCGTCCTGGCCGGCGAGAACGGTGCCGAAGTGCTGGCCTCGCTCGCGGCCCTGTCGCGCGAGATCGGCGCGGTCACCGAGGGTTGGAACGGCTTCAACGTCCTGCATTCGGCCGCATCGCGCGTCGGCGGCCTGGACATCGGCTTCGTGCCGGGCCAGGGCGGCAGCAACTTTGCCGAGATGGCCAGCGGCTCGGTCGAGATCCTGTTCAACCTGGGCGCCGACGAGGTCGAGATCGCCCCGGGGGCCTTCGTCGTCTATATCGGCACCCATGGTGACCGCGGCGCCCATCGCGCCGACGTCATCCTGCCCGGCGCCGCCTATACGGAAAAGTCCGGCACCTGGGTCAATGTCGAGGGACGCGCCCAGACAGGCAGCCGTTCCGGCTTCCCGCCGGGCGATGCCCGCGAGGATTGGGCGATCATCCGGGCTCTGTCCGCGGTGCTTGGGCGCACGCTCGGATTCGACTCGCTTGCGGCGCTGCGGAGCGAGATGTACCAGTCGCATCCATGGATGCGCAGCGATCGGATCGAGCCGGCGGATGCGGCGGCCATCACGCGCCTGGCAGACCGCGCCGGAACGCTGAAAGGCGGCAGCTTCGCCTCCCGGATCGGCGATTTCTACCTGACCAATCCCATCGCCCGTGCGTCGAAGGTCATGGCCGAGTGCTCGCAGCTCGCCAATGCCGAGCACCTGGAAGCAGCGGAATAAGGACGGCTGGCAGTGGCTGAATTCACCTCCCTCTATCTCTGGCCGGGTCTCATCATCCTGGCGCAGAGCGTCCTGTTCCTGGTCGTGCTCCTGGTGCTGGTCGCCTACATCCTGCTGGCCGATCGCAAGATCTGGGCGGCGGTGCAGTTGCGCCGCGGCCCGAACGTGGTCGGACCCTGGGGGCTGTTCCAGTCCTTCGCCGATCTCTTGAAGTTCGTCCTCAAGGAGCCGGTGGTTCCCGCCAGCTCCGACAAGATCGTGTTCCTGCTGGCGCCGCTGGTGGCGGTGACCCTGGCGCTCGCGACCTTCGCGGTGATCCCGGTGTCCCTCGGCTGGGTGATCGCCGACATCAACATCGGCATTCTCTACGTCTTCGCGATCTCCTCGCTGGAGGTCTACGGCGTGATCATGGGCGGCTGGGCGTCGAACTCGAAATACGCCTTCCTCGGCGCCCTGCGCTCGGCCGCGCAGATGGTGTCCTACGAAGTCTCGATCGGCTTCGTCATCGTTACCGTGCTCCTGTGCGTCGGATCGCTCAACCTCACCGATATCGTGCTGGCCCAGTACACCGGCCTCGGCACCATGATCGGGCTGCCGAGCAGCTTCCTCGACTGGCACTGGCTCGGCCTGTTCCCGATGTTCGTGATCTTCTTCATCTCGGCGCTGGCCGAGACGAACCGGCCGCCCTTCGATCTCCCGGAAGCTGAATCCGAGCTCGTCGCCGGCTTCATGGTCGAGTATGGCTCGACCCCGTACATGATGTTCATGCTGGGCGAGTACGCTGCCATCACCCTGATGTGCTGCCTGATGACCATCCTGTTCATGGGTGGATGGCTGCCGCCGTTCGATTTTGCACCGTTCACCTGGGTTCCGGGCTTCATCTGGTTCATGGCCAAGGTCGCGCTGGCGTTCTTCATGTTCGCCATGGTCAAGGCCTTCGTCCCGCGCTACCGCTACGACCAGCTCATGCGCCTGGGCTGGAAGGTCTTCCTGCCGATCTCGCTGGCGATGGTGGTGATCGTCGCCTTCGTGCTGCAGCTGATGGGCTGGGGCGCGGCGGCCGTATGATGGGACCCGCGATCATCGGAGCGCTGGCCGGACTTGTCCTGGGGATCGTCGATTTCGTCATTCTCGGCTATGTCCGCGACAGCCGTGCGCGCAAGCGCGGCGGCGCGGCCGATCCGGCTGGCCTGGCCTTCGATGTCGCACGCTACTCGCAGCTTGTTCTGTTTCCGGTCGTCGGCTGGTTCGCCGCGCCGATCATCGCCTCGAATCTGGGAGGCTAGAGCCCCATGAGCGCCATTGCACAGACCGTCCGGTCCCTGTTCCTCATCGAATTCGTCAAGGCCATGGGCCTGTCGATGCGCTATTTCTTCGCGCCCAAGGCGACGGTGAACTATCCGTTCGAGAAGGGGCCGCAAAGCCCGCGCTTCCGCGGCGAACACGCCTTGCGCCGCTATCCCAACGGACAGGAGCGTTGCATCGCCTGCAAGCTGTGCGAGGCGATCTGCCCGGCCCAGGCGATCACCATCGAGGCCGGCCCGCGCCGCAACGACGGCACCCGCCGCACGGTGCGTTACGACCTCGACATGGTGAAGTGCATCTACTGCGGCTTCTGCCAGGAAGCCTGCCCGGTCGACGCCATCGTCGAGGGGCCGAATTTCGAGTTCTCTACGGAGACTCGCGAGGAACTCTACTACGACAAGCAGAAACTGCTCGATAACGGCGATCGCTGGGAGCGCGAGATCGCGCGCAACATTGCGCTCGACGCGCCTTACCGGTAATCGGGCGCAGGGTTTTCTGCAGGCGGGAATCGCCGGACGGGCTGCTCCTTGAGAGCGCCCGGCCGGTCTTCGACACGACGATCAGGGCAGTCCCGCGGCGGTTTCGTCCGCGGCGTCTGCCAGCGAAAGGAGCCCGAGGATGCTGGGCCTTCAGGCAATCTTCTTCTATCTGTTCGCGCTGGTCGCGGTCGGCTCGGGCCTCATGGTCGTGCTGGCGCGCAATCCGGTTCACTCCGTGTTGTTCCTGATCCTGACCTTCGTCGCCGCGGCGGGGCTGTTCCTTCTCGCCGGCGCAGAGTTCCTCGCGCTGATCCTGATCGTCGTCTATGTCGGCGCCGTGGCCATCCTCTTCCTCTTCGTGGTCATGATGCTCGACCTCGATTTCGGACGGGTGAAGCGGGACACGCTGAAATACGCGCCGATCGGCGTGATCATTGGCCTCGTGCTCCTGGCCGAACTGATCATCGCGGCGACCGGCAATTACTACGACCCCCAATTGGCGGTCGCCACGTCCATGCCGATCCCGCCGCTGGAGGTCGTCTCCAATATCGAGGCGCTGGGTAGCGTCCTCTACACCCGCTACATCCTGTTCTTCCAGCTTGCCGGCCTGATCCTCTTCGTCGCCATGGTCGGGGCGATCGTCCTGACGCTTCGCCACAAGGAAGGCCTGAAGCGCCAGTCGATCCCGCAGCAGGTCGGACGCACGCCAGCGACCGCGGTCGAGATCCGCAAGGTCGAGAGCGGCAAGGGCATCTGAGAGCGAAAGGAACGGATACGATGGAAGTCGGTCTCGGACACTACCTTACCGTCGGGGCGATTCTGTTCGTCACGGGCGTCTTCGGCATCTTCATGAACCGGAAGAACATCATCACGATCCTGATGTCGGTCGAGCTCATCCTGCTCGCCGTGAACATCAATTTCGTGGCCTTCTCGGCGTTCCTGAACGACCTCGTCGGGCAGATTTTCGCGCTGTTCGTGCTGACGGTCGCGGCCGCCGAAGCGGCGATCGGCCTGGCCATCCTGGTCGTCTTCTTCCGCAATCGCGGCTCCATTGCCGTCGACGACGTCAACACGATGAAAGGCTGATCGGGCGTGTATCAGACCATCGTTCTCCTGCCGCTCGCCGGCTTTCTGATCGCCGGCCTGTTCGGCAACGCGATCGGGGCCAAGGCTTCCGAGTACACGACCTCGGCCTTTCTGGTGGCTGCGGCCGTGTTGTCCTGGATCGCCTTTATCGGCTTCGGTTTCGGCGAGGCCGAGACCATCCGCATCACGCTCTTCCAGTGGATGCAGTCCGGCGGGCTGGACGTGTCGTGGTCGCTGCGGATCGACCGGCTGACGCTGGTCATGCTGGTGGTCGTCAACACCGTCTCGTCGCTGGTCCACATCTACTCGATCGGCTACATGCACCACGACCCGCATCGGCCGCGTTTCTTCGCCTATCTGTCGCTCTTCACCTTCGCCATGCTGATGCTGGTGACGTCGAACAATCTCGTGCAGATGTTCTTCGGCTGGGAAGGCGTGGGCCTGGCGTCCTATCTGCTGATCGGCTTCTGGTACAAGAAGCCGACGGCGAACGCCGCCGCCATGAAGGCCTTCATCGTCAATCGGGTCGGTGACTTCGGCTTCATCCTCGGCATCTTCGGCGTCTACGTCCTGTTCGGCTCGGTCAATCTCGACACCATCTTTGCCGGCGCCGCCGATATCGCTGCGCAGATGGGCGGCGAGGGGGCGGAGGCTGCCGCCGCCGGCGCGCCCGTTCTCAACTTCGCGGGCTATGCGCTGCCGATGGCCGGTGCGCTGACCGCCGTCTGCCTGCTTCTGTTCCTGGGCGCCATGGGCAAGTCGGCCCAGCTTGGCCTGCATACCTGGCTGCCCGACGCCATGGAAGGCCCGACGCCGGTGTCGGCGCTGATCCACGCCGCTACCATGGTGACCGCCGGCGTCTTCATGCTGGCGCGCATGTCGCCGATCTTCGAGCTGAGTCATACCGCGCTCACCGTCGTCACCTTCGTCGGCGCGACGACGGCGCTGTTCGCCGCGACCGTCGGCCTCGTCCAGAACGACATCAAGCGGGTCATCGCCTACTCGACCTGTTCGCAGCTCGGCTACATGTTCGTGGCGCTTGGCGTCGGCGCCTATGGCGTGGCGATCTTCCACCTGTTCACCCACGCCTTCTTCAAGGCGCTCCTGTTCCTGGGCGCCGGTTCGGTGATCCATTCGGTCTCCGACGAGCAGGACATGCGCCGCATGGGCGGGCTGCGGAAGCACATCCCGGTCACCTACTGGACCATGGTCATCGGCACCCTGGCGCTGACCGGCTTCCCGCTCACCGCCGGCTATTTCTCCAAGGACGCGGTCATCGAGGCGGCCTTCGTAGGCCACAACAGCTTCGCCATGTATGGCTGGGGCCTGACAGTGATCTCGGCGCTGCTGACCAGCTTCTATTCCTGGCGGCTGATCTTCATGACCTTCCACGGCAAGCCGCGGGCCTCGGCCGACGTCATGCATCACGTGCATGAATCGCCGATGGTCATGCTGGCGCCGCTGCTGATCCTGTCGGTCGGCGCGCTGTTCGCCGGCATCGTCTTCGAGGGCTATTTCATCGGCGACGAATATGCCGGATTCTGGGGCGCGTCGCTGTTCACGGGTGCGGAAAACCACGTGCTGCACGACATGCACGAGGTGGCCTTCGGCGTCGCCATCATTCCGACGGTGATGATGGCGATCGGCTTCGCCATCGCGTGGTTCTTCTACATCCGCGATCCGTCGCTGCCCGGCCAGGTCGCGGAGCGCCATCGCGGCCTGTACAAGTTCCTGCTCAACAAGTGGTATTTCGACGAGCTCTATGACGTCGTCTTCGTGCGCTCGGCCAAGGCAATCGGCCGCTTCCTGTGGAAGACCGGAGACGGCCGGGTGATCGACGGGCTCGGCCCGGACGGTATCTCGGCGCGTGTCGTCGACGTGACCAACCGCGTGGTCCGGCTGCAGACCGGTTACCTCTATCACTATGCTTTTGCGATGCTGATCGGCGTCGCGGCGCTGGTCACCTGGATGATGCTCGGGGGCGTGAACTGATGACCGAATGGCCGATCCTTTCGACCGTCACCTTCCTGCCGCTGGTCGGGGCGCTGCTGATCCTGTTCATCCGGGACGACAGTGAGCTTGCGCGCCGCAACATCCGTAACGTCGCCCTGCTGACGACGCTGTTCACCTTCGTCGTGTCGCTGTGGGTGTGGATCGATTTCGACAACACCGACGCCGGCTTCCAGATGGTCGAACAGCTCGAATGGCTGGGCGGCGGCATCACCTATCACATGGGCGTCGACGGCATTTCCATGCTGTTCGTCATCCTGACGACCTTCCTCATGCCCTTCTGCATCCTCGCCAGCTTCGAGTCGGTGCAGAGCCGCGTGAAGGAATACATGATCGCCTTCCTCGTCCTGGAAACGCTGGTCGTCGGCGTGTTCTGCGCGCTGGACATCGTGCTGTTCTACATCTTCTTCGAAGGTGGCCTGATCCCGATGTTCCTGATCATCGGCGTCTGGGGCGGCAAGCGGCGCATCTACGCGAGCTACAAGTTCTTCCTCTACACCTTCCTAGGCTCGGTCCTGATGCTCGTCGCCATCATGGCGATGTTCTGGACCGCGGGCACCAGCTCCATTCCCGAGCTCCTGGCCTACGATTTCCCGGCCTCGATGCAGACCTGGCTGTGGTTTGCCTTCTTCGCTTCCTTCGCGGTGAAGATGCCGATGTGGCCGGTCCACACCTGGCTGCCGGACGCCCATGTGGAGGCGCCGACCGCCGGCTCGGTGATCCTGGCGGGCATTCTCCTGAAGCTGGGCGGCTACGGCTTCCTGCGCTTCTCGCTGCCGATGTTTCCGCTGGCCTCGGCCGATTTCGCGCCCTTCGTGTTCACTCTGTCGGTGGTGGCGATCATCTACACCTCGCTGGTCGCGCTGATGCAGCAGGACATCAAGAAGCTGATCGCCTATTCGTCCGTCGCCCACATGGGCTTCGTGACCATGGGCATCTTCGCGGCCAACCAGCAGGGCATCGAAGGCGCGATCTTCCAGATGCTGTCCCACGGTCTGATCTCGGGCGCGTTGTTCCTGTGCGTCGGCGTCGTCTACGACCGCATGCACACCCGCGAGATCGCCGCTTATGGCGGACTGGTCAACCGCATGCCCCATTACGCGACCGCGATGCTGATCTTCACCATGGCCAATGTCGGCCTGCCGGGCACCTCGGGCTTCGTCGGCGAATTCCTGACCCTGATCGGCGTGTTCCAGGTGAACAGCTGGGTGGCGATCTTCGCGGCGACCGGCGTCATCCTGTCGGCGGCGTATGCGCTGTGGCTCTATAGGCGCGTCATCTTCGGCGCGCTGGAGAAGGAGAGCCTGCGCGCGATCCTCGACCTGTCAGGCCGCGAGAAGCTCCTGCTTTATCCGCTGGTGGTGCTGGTGATCTTCTTCGGCGTCTATCCGATGCCGGTCTTCGATGTGACCGCCGCCTCCGTGGAATCCATGGTCAACCGCTACACCGCAGCCATCGAGGCGGCCTCCTCGGTCGCTCTGGCGAAATAAGCTCGGGATCGCACGCCTATGTATTCGAACATGCTCGCAGAGAGCCTCCCGATCATCGGTCCCGAGCTGATCCTCGCGGTCGGCTCGATGGTCCTCTTGATGATCGGCGTCTTCATGGGCGAGAAGAGCGCGCAGACCGTCACCGGCCTGTCGGTGGCGCTGATCATCATCGCGGGCCTGTGGCTGGTTTTCGTCACCCCTTATGGCATCGCCTTCGGCGGCTCCTTCGTCCTCGACCCCTTCGCCGGCTTCATGAAGGTGCTGGTGCTGATCGGCTCTGCCGCCGCTGTCATCATGTCGGTCGGCTATGCCGAGAGCGAGCGTTTCAACCGCTTCGAGTTCCCGGTCCTGATCCTTCTGTCGACCACCGGCATGATGGTCATGGTCTCGTCCGGCGACATGATCGCGCTGTATCTGGGCCTCGAACTGCAGTCCCTGTCGATTTACGTCCTCGCCGCGATCAACCGTGACTCTGTCCGCTCGACCGAAGCGGGCCTGAAATATTTCGTCCTCGGCGCGCTTTCCTCGGGCATGCTGCTCTATGGCGCGTCGCTGATCTACGGCTTCACCGGCCAGATCGAGTATATCGCGATCGCCGAGGCGGTGGCCATCAGCGAGCGCTCGCTCGGCATCGTCGTCGGTCTGGTGTTCGTGCTGTCCGGCCTTGCCTTCAAGATCTCCGCCGTGCCGTTCCACATGTGGACGCCCGACGTCTACGAAGGCGCACCGACGCCGATCACCGCCTTCCTGGCCGGTGCGCCCAAGGTCGCGGCCATCGCGCTGATCACGCGCTTCACGGTCCAGGGCTTCGAGCCGCTGGCCGTGGACTGGCAGCAGGTGATCATCTTCATCTCCATCGCGTCGATGGTTCTGGGCGCGTTCGCCGCCATCGGCCAGCGCAACATCAAGCGGCTGATGGCCTATTCGTCCATCGGCCATATGGGCTTCGCGCTGGTGGGTCTCGCGGCGGCCAATTTCTCGGGCGTGCGCGGCGTGCTTCTCTACATGGCGATCTATCTGGCCATGACCCTCGGCACCTTCGCCGTCATCCTGGCCATGCGGCGCAAGGACGGCGTGGTCGAGGACATCGACGATCTGGCCGGCCTGTCGAAGACCAATCCGATCATGGCCCTGATGCTGACCATCCTGATGCTGTCGCTCGCCGGGCTGCCGCCGTTGGCCGGCTTCTTCGCCAAGTACTTCGTGTTCATGGCGGCCGTTCAGGCGGGGCTCTACGGGCTTGCGGTCATCGGCGTCCTCGCCAGCGTCGTCGGGCTCTATTACTACCTGCGCATCGTCAAGGTGATGTGGTTCGACAATCAGCCCTCGACCGAATTCGTGCCGATGGCGACGGAACTGCGCTTCGTCCTCGGCGCGGCGGCCCTGTTCATCTTCCCGGTCTATCTCCTCGTCGGCGGCCCGATCTTCGCGGCAGCGGAAGCGGCGGCGCGGACCTTCTTCTGACGGTGGAACCGGACGGGACAGCAGGCCGGCGGCGCCGCCTGGTTTTCGGCGAGGTGTCCTCGACCAACACCATTGCGCTGGAAGCCGCCCGGGCCGGCGATCCGGGTCCATTGTGGGTCACCGCCGAGCGTCAGTCCGCCGGTCGTGGCCGCCGCGGTCGCAACTGGGTATCGGAACGCGGCAACCTTTATGCGAGCTGGCTGTTGCTCGATCCGGCGCCGCTCGCCTATCTGTCCACCCTGCCGCTGGTGGCCTCGCTCGGTGTTCGCAACGCTCTGGCGCGGCTGCTCGGCGATCGGGCAGGCAACGTCTCGGTCAAATGGCCGAACGACGTCCTGATCGACGGGCGCAAGACGGTGGGGATCCTCTTGGAGAGCGAGAGGCTCGCCGATGGCCGAATGGCAGTGGTGGTGGGTTGCGGCGTCAACGTCGCCCATGTTCCCGGCGATACGCCCTACGAGGTGACGAGTCTTGCGTCGGAAGGGGCGACGCACGATCTGGAGGGGGTATACGACGCCGTGGCCGAAGAGTTGGAACGCGCCATGGCGCTGTTCGCCCGGGGCGAGGGATTTGCGGCCGTCCGGCAGGAATGGCTGTCCCATGCGGTCGGTGTCGGCCAGCCTTGCCGGGTCAATCTTGCCGACGGTGTCCTGACGGGCCGGTTCGAGGCACTCGACGAGCGCGGCCTTCTGCTGCTGCGCGACGAGGCCGGACGGGTGACCGCGGTGTCGGCTGGCGATCTGTTTTTTCTGGAGCGGGACGAGCGCATGGCGCCGACCGGCTCCGGCGCCGCGTGAGCGGCACGAGACGACGAATGTAAATGAAGAACGAAACGATGCCGCTGCGCTGACGTGCGGACGGCTGCCACAGGAAAGAAGTCAGAACTTGAACCAATTGTTGTTCGTGCCGCTCGGCGGCATCGGTGAGATCGGTATGAATCTCGCCCTCTACGGCTATGGCCCGGAACATGCGCGCGAGTGGATCGCCGTCGACTGCGGCATCTCCTTCGCCGGAGACGATTTCCCGGGCGTGGACCTCGTCTTCCCGGACATCCGCTTCCTGGTGGAGCAGGGCGACGCGCTGAAGGGAATCGTGATCACCCATGCGCACGAGGACCACTACGGCGCCTTGCTCGACCTCTGGCCGAAGTTGAAGGTGCCGGTCTATGCCACTGCCTTCACTGCCGCCATGCTGGCGGCCAAGCGTGAAGGCGAGCCCGGCGCGCCGAAGATCCCGGTTGAGCTTTTTTCCGCTGGCGACCGCTTCAATGTCGGCCCGTTCGAGATCGAGGCGATCAACGTGACGCACTCGATTCCGGAGCCGGTGGCTCTGGCGATCCGCAGCCCCGCGGGCACGGTCGTCCACACCGGCGACTGGAAGATCGATGCGACGCCGGCGCTCGGCGCGCCGACCGACGGCAAGCGCCTGCGCGAGATCGGCGACGAGGGCGTCCTCGCCATGATCTGCGACTCCACCAACGCGCTGCGGGAGGGCATCAGCCCGAGCGAGAGCGAGGTCTCGGCCTCGCTGGGAGACATCATCAAGGGAGCGAAGGGCCGCGTGGCGGTCACCACCTTCTCCTCCAATGTCGGCCGCATCCGGTCGATCGCCGCCGCCGCCCGCGACGCGGGCCGACAGGTGCTGCTGATGGGGCGCTCGATGAAGCGGGTCGTCGATGTGTCGACCGAGCTCGGCTACATGGACGGTATTCCGCCTTTCCTCGGCGAGCAGGATTTCGGCTACATCCCGCCGGAAAAGGCGGTCATCATCCTGACCGGCAGCCAGGGCGAGTCCCGCGCTGCACTGGCGCGCCTGTCGCGCGACGAGCACCCGACGGTCGCCCTGTCGAAGGGCGATCTGGTCATTTTCTCCTCGCGGTCGATCCCCGGCAACGAGAAGCTGATTATCGAGATCCAGAACGCGCTGATCGAGCGCGGCGTGCAGATCCTCGAGGACGGCGAGAAGCTGGTCCACGTGTCGGGCCATCCCCGGCGCGGCGAGATGCGGCAGATGTACGAGTGGATCCGCCCGACGATCGCGGTTCCCGCCCATGGCGAGGCCGCGCATCTGACCGCCCATGCCAAGCTGGCGCGTGAACAGGGCGTCAAGCAGGTCGTCCCCGCCCGCAACGGCAAGATGGTGCGGCTGTCGCCGGGTGCGGCGGACATTATTGCCGATGTACCGACCGGTCGCCTGTACAAGGACGGACGCCTGATCGGCACCGCCGAGGCGATGGGCGTGAACGAGCGCCGCAGGCTCTCCTTCGTCGGCCATGTCTCCGTGCTGGTCGAATTGGACGGCAAGCTGGAACTGCGCGAGGATCCCGACGTGGTGGCCTTGGGCCTGCCCGAAGACGACGCCGCCGGCGACGAGATCGAGGAGATCCTGATCGATGCGGCGGCCGGTGCGGTGGAGAGCATTCCGCTCAAGCGCCGCAAGGACCTCGACAAGGTCAGCGAAGCGGTGCGGCGCGCCGTGCGCGGTGCGGCTTATGAGGCCTGGGGCAAAAAGCCGATTGCAACCGTCTTCGTGACGCGGTCCTGATGGGCCTCGGAGCGCCGTCGTCGAGGATATGACGCACGGCGCTCCGATGGATCCGCAGCGTACGTCCCGCGGGACGATCTTGATGCTGCGGCCGGTGCTATAGGAGAAGCCCATGCTGGGCAGGCTGAACCATGTGGCACTCGCGGTGCCGGCGCTCGCCGCCGCCGTGGAGCGCTACCGCGACACGCTGGGGGCAAGTGTCTCGGCGCCGCAGGCGCTGCCCGAGCATGGGGTGACCGTGGTCTTCGTGGAACTGGACAACACCAAGATCGAACTGCTCGAGCCGCTCGGGGAGAATTCCCCGATTGCCGCCTTCCTGGACAAGCATCCGAAGGGCGGGATGCATCACGTGTGCTACGAGGTCGCCGACATCGTCGCGGCGCGCGACCGTCTGGTTGCGGCCGGGGCGAGGGTGCTCGGCGACGGCGAGCCGAAGATCGGCGCCCATGGCCGTCCGGTGGTGTTCATCCACCCCGGCGACCTGTTCGGGACGCTGACCGAACTGGAGGAGGTGTGAGATGGGCTGGATCTCGGGAATCGCGATCTACTTCATCATCTGGTGGACGTCGCTCTTCGTCATCCTGCCGCTGGGCCAGCGCAGCCAGGTCGATGCCGACGACGTCACCCTCGGCACGACCCACAGCGCGCCCGCCCAGCACGGCATGGGCTGGAAGCTGGTCCAGACCACGATCCTTGCCTTCGCGATCTTTGCGGCCTTCTACGTGGTCACGCAGGTCTACGGCCTCAGCCCGGACGATTTTCCGAAGATCATCCCCGGCACCTGACGGCATCCGACGACGGGTTCCGTTCATCGGCGCGGGCGGTCGTGCAGCGATGGAAGAGCGTGCCAGGCGGCGAGATTTTTTCGCCAGCACCGGAGCCTGAGGCAAAAAAAATGCAAGGCTTTCGCCTTGCATCCAAATTCGCGTGTCTGGATTTCGCACCGATGACATGGATCGGGGCTGCGACTGATGCCGCGCCGGAAATCACGTCCTCCCAAGACTAGACCGCAGAAATCGCACCTGCCGGCGCCTCTTTTTATGGTGGCGAGCCTATCCAGACGATATCGCGTTGTCACGCGGTTTTTGCGGCCGTGTCATGAATCTGCCATGTGGGCGCTGCCTGCCGGGCCGGCCGTAAATTGGCGCGGAACTTGCGACCGTTTCGGCTCCGTCTTTCCAATCGGCAGAGGAGCGGTTAAGACGCGCAAAAGCGCCAATGTGCGATCAGCTCCCTTGCATTCACCGGACATCCCATGCGCCTGTCGCGATATTTCCTGCCCATTCTCAAAGAGACCCCCAAGGAAGCGGAGATTGTCTCCCACCGGCTGATGCTGCGCGCCGGCATGATCCGGCAGCAGGCAGCCGGTCTGTACAGCTTCCTGCCGCTGGGCAAGCGGGTGCTCGACAAGGTCTGCGCGATCATCCGCGAGGAGCAGGACCGCTCGGGGGCCATCGAGCTGCTGATGCCGACCATCCAGTCGGCCGATCTGTGGCGCGAGAGCGGGCGCTACGAGGATTACGGCAAGGAGATGCTGCGGATCGAGGATCGGCACGGGCGCGATCTCCTCTATGGTCCGACCAACGAGGAGATGATCACCGACATCTTCCGGTCTTACGTCCGCACCTACAAGGACCTGCCGCTCAATCTCTACCATCTGCAGTGGAAGTTCCGCGACGAGGTGCGTCCGCGCTTCGGTGTCATGCGGTCCCGCGAATTCCTGATGAAGGATGCCTATTCCTTCGACATCGACTACGAGAATTCAAAGATCGCCTATGACCGGATGTTCGTGGCCTATCTGCGCACCTTCGAGCGCTGCGGCCTGAAGGCGATCCCGATGCGGGCGGACACCGGGCCCATCGGCGGCGAACTCAGCCACGAATTCATCGTCCTGGCCTCGACGGGCGAGAGCGAGGTGTTCTGCCATCGCGACTATCTCGATCTGGCGGTGCCGGGCGAGGGCGTCGATTTCGACGATGCCGGCGGCCTCGTCGACATCGTGCGTGCCTGGACGACGCCCTATGCGGCGACCGACGAGATGCACGAGACGGCGGTGTGGGACCAGTTGCCGGAGGACGACAAGGTCGCCGCCCGCGGCATCGAGGTCGGCCACATCTTCCATTTCGGGACCAAATACTCCGAGCCGATGAAGGCGGTCGTTACAGGTCCCGACGGCAAGGACGTGCCCGTTCACATGGGCTCGTACGGCATCGGCCCGAGCCGGCTTCTGGCCGCGATCATCGAGGCATCCCACGACGAGAACGGCATCATCTGGCCGAAATCGGTGGCGCCCTTCGATGTTGGCCTGATCAACATGAAGCCGGGCGATGCCGATTGCGACGCGGCCTGCGAGGATCTCTACAGCCAGATGCAGGCTGCCGGGATCGACGTCCTCTATGACGACCAGGATTCGCGCGCCGGCGCCAAGTTCGCCTCCATGGATCTGATCGGCCTGCCCGTTCAGGTGATCGTCGGCCCGCGCGGGGCCAAGGCGGGCGAGGCCGAGATCAAGCTGCGCGCCACCGGCGAGCGGGAATCGCTGCCATTGTCAGCGGTGCTGGCGCGGGTGCAGGCATGAGCGAGGCGGGCGTGACCGCTGCGCCGGCGGTCGGGACCGGCCGGACGCGTCCCTTCGCGCGCTTCGAATGGATGCTGGCCGGCCGCTATCTGCGGTCGCGGCGCCGCGATGCGGGCGTCTCGGTCATCGCCGGCTTCTCCTTCCTCGGCATCATGCTCGGCGTGGCCGCGCTGATCATTGTCATGTCGGTGATGAACGGCTTTCGCGGCGAACTCCTGACCCGCATTCTCGGCGTCAACGGCCATGTCGTGATGTATCCGGTCGACCGGCCGCTGGATGATTTCTCCGACGTGACCGCGAAGGTCGAACAGGTGCCGGGCGTCGCCTTCGCGATGCCCCTCGTGCAGGGCCAGGTCCTGGCCTCGGGGCTTGCCAACAGCAGCACCGGCGCCCTGGTGAAGGGCGTGCGCGGCGAGGATCTTGCCGACCTCACGCCGGTGGCGGACAACATCAGGCAGGGTACGCTCGACGGCTTCAGCGAGGGCGGCGGACTCGCCGTCGGCAGCCGGCTGGCCGAGGCGCTGGGGCTGCGGCTCGGCGACAACATCACCCTCGTCTCCCCGGATGGGGACGTGACACCGTTCGGTACGGCACCGCGCGTCAAGGCCTATCCGGTCTCGGCGATCTTCGAGATCGGCCTGTCCGAATACGATGCCTCCTATGTCTACATGCCGCTCGCCGAAGCCCAGCTGTTCTTCAACCATGAGGGGCTGGCGCAGTCGGTGGAGATCTTCGTCGACGAACCCGACCGGGTGCAGGATCTGCAGCGCACCATCGAGACCGCGGCGGGGCGTCCGAACTACACGGTGACCTGGCAGACCCAGAACCAGTCCTTCTTCTCGGCGCTGGAAGTCGAGCGCAACGTCATGTTCATCATCCTGACGCTGATCGTGCTGGTGGCGGCGCTCAACATCATCTCCGGCCTGTTCATGCTGGTGAAGGACAAGGGTCGCGACATCGCCATCCTGCGCACGATGGGTGCGACCCGGGGCGCGGTCATGCGCGTCTTCCTGATCACCGGTGCGTCGATCGGTTTCGCCGGCACGCTGGCGGGGCTGGTTCTCGGCGTCGTCTTCTGCCTGAACATCGAGAACATCCGCCAGTTCTTCTCCTGGCTGTCGGGCACCATCCTGTTCAACCCGGAATTCTATTTCCTCAGCCAGTTGCCGGCCGAGATCGATTCCGGCGAAGTCGTGCTGGTCGTGCTCATGGCGATCGGCCTTTCCTTCCTCGCGACGATCCTGCCGTCCTGGCAGGCCTCGCGACTCGATCCGGTCGAGGCGCTGCGGTACGAATGATGACAGACACTTACGCGCTCCGGCTCGAAGCGGTCGGGCGGCATTTCGACCAGGGCGAAGACCGCCTGACGATTCTCGACGACGCGGCCGTCGGCGTCGCCGCCGGCGAGATGGTGGCGCTCGTCGCGCCATCGGGCGCCGGCAAGTCGACACTTCTCCACATCGCCGGCCTTCTGGAACGGCCCGATGCAGGCGAGGTCTATGTCGACGGCCAGGCCTGCGGCACGCTCGGTGACGACCGGCGGACCGAGATGCGGCGCCGGGCGATCGGCTTCGTCTACCAGTTCCATCACCTGCTGCCGGAATTCTCGGCGCTCGAGAACGTCATGATGCCGCAGATGATCCTGGGCCAGTCGCGCGCTTCGGCCGCGGAGCGGGGCAGGGAACTCCTCGACTACATGCGGATCGGCAAGCGCGCGGCACACCGGCCCGCCGAACTGTCGGGCGGCGAGCAGCAGCGTGTGGCCATCGCGCGGGCCGTCGCCAACGCCCCGCATGTCCTGCTCGCCGACGAGCCGACCGGCAATCTCGACCCGACGACGGCGGGCTACGTCTTCGACGCCCTGACGGCGCTGGTGCGCCAGTCGGGCGTGGCCGCCCTGATCGCCACCCACAATCACGAACTCGCCGCGCGCATGGACCGCGCGATCACGCTCGAGAACGGCAAGATCGTGCCCCTGCAGATCAGCTGACACACTGTCGGTAGCGGACACGCCTGCCGTGCACGATTCTTCGAGCGCCGGACACGATCCGGCCGTATCCTGCCCGCGAATTCATCCTGTGAACGGATCGGGGGGCACGCCATGGGCGCGATTGGCATTCATCACGTGACGGCGATCGCCGGGCCGGCGCTTCGCAATCTCGACTTCTACACGCGTACGCTGGGGCTTCGCCTCGTCAAGAAGACCGTCAATTTCGACGATCCGGGCACCTATCACCTTTACTACGGCGACGAGGCCGGGCAACCGGGCACGATCCTGACCTTCTTTCCGTGGGACCACGCGGCACCCGGACGGCTCGGCGTGGGCGAGACCCAGGAGATCGTCTTTTGCGTGCCCGAAGCGGCGATCGGTTTCTGGAGCCACCGGATGATCGAAAAGGGCGTGCCGCACGAGCCGCTGATCAAGCGTTTTGGCGAGACGGTGCTGGCCTTCCGCGATCCTGACGGCATGCGTCTTGCCCTGGTTGCCCGCTCCGGCGTCGACGCCGCGTCCGGCAGGAGCACGCCGGATATCCCGGCCGACCACGCCATTCGCGGCTTTCACGGCGTCAGCCTCCTGATCGAGGAGGCCCAGCCGACGGCAGCGATCCTCACCGACGTGCTGGGTTTTCGCGAAACGGCGCGGGAGAACTCCCTCATCCGCTTCACCGGCGATGCCGCGTTCGGTCGCATCGTCGATCTGCGGGCGGTCGGCGGCTTCCTGAAGCCGAGGTTCGGTGCCGGAACCGTCCACCATGTCGCCTTCCGCGCCGCCGACGATGCCGCACAGGCCAAGATGGTCCGCAAGCTGGCGGACAACCACGGCATCACCGCGACGGAGCAGAAGGACCGCAATTACTTCCGCTCGGTCTATTTCCACGAACCGGGTCACATCCTGTTCGAGATCGCCACGGATGCGCCGGGGTTTGCCATCGACGAGGCACCGGCCGAACTCGGACAGGCGCTCAAGCTCCCGCCATTCCTGGAGGAGCGGCGCGCCGAGATCGAATCGCGCCTGCCCGACCTGGGATGAGCGGCAGCGTCGCTTCGTGAATGTCGGCTCGTAGCTTTGCCGGCGCACTTCATGCGCTGCCGCAGCATGAGCCGGCAAGGCATTGGTCCGACGGGGCGACAGTGGACCCGCACGCTCTCTTGATCCCGTGTCTTCAGCTGAACGGACCTGAACGACGATCCGCCGTTTTCGGGTAAGGCGTGCGCACGCCTTCGACCGGAATCCCCGTCGGGGGCGGCCCGGAGGTGTCGCCCGCGGAATTGGATGCTATGACGCAGCCATTCCCTCGGTTCGTGCATGATCCTGCAGGAACCCCGTCAGACATTGAGCGAGCGCTTTCATGATCCTTGGCTGCATCGGCGACGACTTCACCGGCTCCTCCGACCTTGCCAACACCCTTGCCAAGGGTGGCATGCGCACGGTCCAGTATAGCGGCGTACCCAGCGTGGATGCGGCGCCGGACGTGGAAGCGGGCGTGGTCGCGCTGAAATCGCGCACGATCGCGGTGGACGAGGCCATCCGCCAGTCGCTCGCGGCACTGGAATGGCTGCGCAGTCAGGGCTGCCGGCAGTTCTTCTTCAAATACTGCTCGACCTTCGATTCCACCGACGAGGGCAATATCGGCCCGGTCGCAGAAGCTCTTGCAAAGGCGCTCGGTGCCGGCGCCGTGATCGTCTGTCCGGCCTTTCCGGCGACCGGACGCACGGTCTACCAGGGACATCTCTTCGTCAACGACAAGCTCCTGTCGGAATCGGGCATGGAGAATCATCCGCTGACCCCGATGCGCGACGCGGATCTGCGCCGGGTGTTGGCGCGCCAGACGGATGTGCCGGTTGCCCACGTGCCCTATGGTGTTGTGGCAAATGGCGAGGATGCGATTGCCAACGCCCTGCGCCATGCGGCCAAGGACGGTCTCTGCTTCGTCGTCACCGACGCCGTGCTCGACGACGATCTCCACGCCATCGGTCATGCGGCGCGGGATCTGCCGCTGATCACCGGCGGTTCGGGCATCGCCCTCGGCCTGCCGGAGAATTTCCGTGGGCAGGGGCTGATCGGTTCGGCGACCTCCTCCTGGGCGGGCGTGGTGGGCCGCGCGGCCGCACTGGCCGGCTCGGTCTCGGCCGCGACGCGCCGGCAGGTCGCCGTTCATCGGGACGCCGGCCACCCGGCCTTCGAATTGCGGGCCGATGCGGTGATGGCCGGCGAGGTGACGGCGGCGTCGCTGACCGAATGGGTGATGCGGCAATCCGGCGTGCCGCTGGTCTATTCGTCGGCCGATCCCGAGACCGTGGCCGCTGCGCAGAAGCGCCATGGCAAGGAGGCCATCGCCACCGCGATCGAGGAGCTATTTGCCGCAACGGCCGCAGCGCTGGTCGAAGCCGGTATCACGCGGCTGGTGTCGGCAGGCGGCGAGACCTCCGGCGCGGTGGTTACCGGGCTGGGCGTCCAGTCGCTGGAAATCGGCCCGGAGATCGACCCGGGCGTGCCGGCGGTGCGAGTCGAGGGCCGCGAACTGGCGCTGGCGCTGAAGTCCGGCAATTTCGGTGCCGACGATTTCTTCGCCAAGGCGGCAGCGCGCCTGGGAGGCGAGGCATGAGCGTGGAAGCCCGGCTTCGCGAGGACATCTGCCGCTTCGCCAGATCCATGTTCGACCGGGGCCTGACCTGCGGCTCCAGCGGCAACATTTCGGCGCGGCTCGCCGACGGCACCATCCTTGTCACACCGACCGGCTCGTCCTTCGGCTTCCTCGATCCGGCGCGCATCTCGCGCCTGGACGACAGCTTCCAGCATCTGTCCGGCGACGAGCCGACCAAGGAGATCCCGCTCCACAGCGCCTTCTACGAGACGCGCCGGGCGACGACCGGCGCGGTGGTGCATCTCCACAGCACCCATTCGGTGGCGTTGTCGATTCTGCCCGACACGGACCCGGACGACGTCCTGCCGCCGCTGACTGCATATTCGGTGATGAAGCTCGGCCGCGTGAAGCTCTTGCCGTATTTCATGCCGGGCGACCCGGCTATGGGGCAGGCCGTGCGCGGTCTGGCCGGCAAGCGCTCGGCGGTGCTCCTGGCCAATCACGGGCCCGTCGTGGCGGGAACCGAGCTGGCGGCGACCGTCTACGCTATGGAAGAACTGGAGGAGACGGCACGTCTGGCGATCCTGACCCGCGGGCTCGATCCACGGGGCCTGACGGCGGAGCAGCGCAGCCTGCTGGAGGACAAGCACCCGCATTGAATGTCACGTTACCGTGCTGAATTTATACTGCTTTAATGTGATCGGTCGTTGCGTATGCAACATTGGCGCATGATCGAAAAGCGCCCCGTGACGAAGTTGCAGGATCCCACGCCTCCGGCAGGCGATGGGACAAAAAAGCTGAACCTGAATCGGCAGCGAACCGACGTGGATCGCGCCCTGTCGGCGGGCTTTTCGGAAGATGAAGTCCGCTTCATGCTCGACCTGCCCGAGCCCGACCTGCCCGAAGAGGGCGAGGCGCGGTAGGCCAGGGAATGGAACCTGGACGCATGGGAAGCATTGCTGAGCGCCAGCGCGCAAGCAGCCTCATCATGCGAAAGGTCGATTCATGGCTCTTCTGAAAATCGCCAGCACCGACGGGATCATCGAACTCAGCGACGGGACGCGCTGGCGGATCCTGCCGGGACAGGGCAGCGTATCCGGCCGGTGGCTCGAGGGCACGGACATTACCGTGGCTCCGCATCCCGAGCGCGGCGAGGGCCATGCCCATCTTGACAACATCAGCGCCGGCGAAGGCGTCGACGCCATTCCCGAAGCCTGATCGGCCGACAGGTAGCCGAACGAAAGACGGCGGCACCTTCTGGATGCCGCCGTCTTTCGTTCACAGGCGCCCGAGATCCTGTCGTTTTGCGTATTTCCTCAGCGCAGGTCCTCGGGAAGTCTCGCCCGTAACTCGTTGATCCAGCTGTCCGCCGTGCCGTCGGACGGTGCGCGCCAGTCGCCGCGCGGCGACAGGCTGCCGCCAGCCGAGACCTTCGGTCCATTCGGCAGTGCCGAGCGCTTGAACTGCGAGGTCTGGAAGAAGCGGAACAGGAAGCTCTCCAGCCATTTGGCGATCGTCGCCAGTTCGTAGGCGTTGCGCGCTTCCGGCGGAAAGTCGATCGGCCACAGGCCCGCATCGGCCTGTTTCCAGGCGTGCCAGGCCAGGAATGCCGTCTTCGATGGCGCCCGCCCGTAACGCATCGTGTGGTACAGGAAGAAGTCGTGCAGCTCGTAGGGGCCGATCTTGTCCTGCGTGCTCTGCAGGCCGCCCTCGGCATCCGCCGGCACCAGTTCCGGCGAGATCTCCGTGTCGAGGATCGCCGTCAGCAGCTTGGCTGTCGCCGCGTCGAACTGCTCGGTGCGCACTGCCCAGCGGATCAGATACTGGATGAGCGTCTTCGGCACGCCGGCATTGACCGCGTAATGGCTCATCTGGTCGCCGACACCATAGGTGCACCAGCCGAGCGCCAGCTCGGACAGGTCGCCCGTGCCGATCACGAAGCCGCTTCGCTGGTTGGCGAGGCGGAAGAGATAATCGGTCCTCAAGCCCGCCTGGACGTTCTCGAAGGTCACGTCGTAGACCGGCTCGCCGGCCGCGAACGGGTGCCCCATGTCGCCGAGCATCTGCCGGGCGGCGGGGCGGATGTCGATCTCCTCGCAGCCCGTTCCGAGGGCACGCATCAGGGCCAGTGCGTTCGCCTTCGTTTCCTCGCCCGTGGCGAAGCCGGGCATCGTGAAACCCAGAATGGTGGAGCGCGGCAGGCCCATCTGGTCGCAGGCCTTGGCCGCGACGATCAGCGCATGGGTCGAATCGAGGCCGCCTGACACGCCGATGACCATATGGTCGCCGGGCGTCGCCTCGAAGCGCCGCCGCAGGCCCTCGACCTGGATGTTGAAGGCCTCGTAGCAATCCTGGTGCAGTCGGTCGGGATTGTTCGGCACATAGGGGAAGCGCCGCACGGGCCGGCGCAGGCCCAGATCCTCGAAGGATGGCCGATGTTCGAAGAGGATCCGCCGAAAGCACGTTTCCGGATGGCCCCGAAGCGCTGCGGCGTCGTTGAAGGTCGGGGTGCGCAGCCGCTCCTGCGAGATGCGGCCGACATCGACATCCGCGACGATGAGCTGGCCGGCGGCGTCGAAACGTTCCGATTCGGCGAGGAGGTCGCCCAGCTCGTAGATCGAGCCCTGGCCGTCCCAGGCAAGATCGGTCGTGCTCTCGCCGCGCCCCGCCGCCGAATAGACATAGGCGGCGATGCAGCGCATCGACTGCGACGCTGACAGGAGGTGCCGGTCGGCGGATTTGCCGACCACGATGTTAGAGGCCGAGAGGTTGCAGAGGATCAGCGCCCCGGCCAGCGCGCCGTCCGTCGACGGAGGCGTCGGCGCCCAGTAATCCTCGCAGATCTCCGTATGGAAGACGAAGCCGGGCAGGTCGGAGGCCTCGAACACGAGGTCGATGCCGAAAGGGACTTCCTGTCCCGCCAGCGCGATCTGGCCGCCGGTCATGCCCGCGCCGGACGCGAACCAGCGCTTTTCGTAATATTCCCGGTAGTTCGGCAGGAAGAGCTTCGGCACGACGCCGAGGATGCGGCCCCGGCTGATCGCGAGAGCGCAGTTGTAGAGCCTGCCGTTGCGCCGGAGCGGTGCGCCGACGAGGAGCACCGTGCGCAGGTCGCGGCTGCGCGCGCAGACCTCTTCGATGGCCGCATCCACGCTGTCCAGCAGCGCGTCCTGCAGATGCAGGTCGTCGATCGCATAGGCGGACAGGCCGAGTTCGGGGAAGACGAGGAGGTCGACGCCCTCGCGGTCGGCTTTCTCCGCCTCGCGGACCGTCGCCTCGGCGTTGCGCGCCGGATCGGCGATGAAGACGCCGGGCGTGGCGACCCCGACCCGCACGAAGCCGTGCCGGTGCAGCGCATAGAACGAGCGGTCTCGAAGGGTACGGGAACTCAATTCATCATCTCCTCGAGCATGTCCACCGCCGTTCGTAAGCAAGCGTTGCGCATCGGTCCACGTCCGATATCGCCGAACTGCTCGGTGATAGCCGTTTGCGGATGCCGAACCGGTGACCGGGACAGCGTCACCCTCCCATTATCGGCGATCCCTCACGGTCAGCCGGTGCGCACGCCTTTCGTGGCGTCCCGCGCATTGTCCTCGCGCCGAGCCCGGGCGATCGCCTCGATCTCGGCGCGCAACTGGGGATGCAGCGACAGGAAGCGGCGGAAGTCGGTCCGCGACAGGCGCAGCATCGTGCTGTAGGCGATCGCCGTCACGTCGGCCTGGCGCCGCAGGTCGAGAAGCAGTGCCATTTCGCCGACGATGTCGCCGCGCCCGAGCCTGACGAGGCTGTTGCCGGTATCGATCTCCACCGCGCCCGACGAGATGAAGTACGCCGCGTCGCCAAACTCGCCGCGGCGGATGATCCGCATGCCCGGCGCCGCGACGAAGGGCGTCATCAGCCGCGCCAGTTCGTTGCGTTCGCGGTGGCTCAACCCAGCGAAGATATCGGTCCGGTCGATGAGCCTGCGGGTGTCCAGACCGAGATCGAGGGGCGGGCTGAGCGCCGTCAGGTCGCCGCGTCGCGCGACGCTGCGGCGTACGTCGCGCTCGATCTCCTTGCTGATTACCCCCGACCGGCGCAGCCGCACGATCTCGGCGATCTCCAGAGCCCGCGCTGCGCGCAGGACGAAGCAGCGCTCGAGCTCGGCGACATAGGCGGGATATGGCAGGCGCACCGCATCGATCTCGCGTTCGACGCGCGCTTGTCGCTTGTCGAGAATGTCCAGGACCGCCACGATCGTCGGCTCGCCGAGGACCGGCTGCAGTTCAGTCGTGGCGATCTGCCGGAGCCTCGCCAGCACCATCGAGATCTCGATCAGTTGCTCGAAGCGCAGCGCCAGGCGCGTCGACAGATAATGGCTGCGGCCGAGCCGGCGCTGCAGCAAGAAGGCCATCCGGCCCGACCAGTGGAACCGGGTCTCTTCGTCGTCTGCAGCGCCATAACCGGCGACGCCGCCATGGCGCACCTTTTCGAGCCGTGCCCGCGTGGCGGTGTTCAGACGTCGGGCAACCCGCGGCGCCAGGATCCCGTCGGCGAAATGGTCGAGGACCAGTTCGCGTTCTCGCGCCGTCAACGCGACAAGGGCGATGGCCGTGCGCCCCTCCAGCGGCAGGACCTCGGATGGGCTGTCTGCGCCCGTCTCCGCCACCTTCATGACCGCGGCCGTGTCTGCCTCGACTGCGGGCGCGTCGCTCCCGAAGCGCGCCGACATGTCGGCGGCAAAGCGCTGGACCCGGGCGGAGGTGACGCTGAGCGCCAGGTCGCGCAGGGCCCGATCGATGCCCGACAGCCGGTCGAGCCCCAGGGTGCGGATCAGCGGCCGCAGCGTCGTCCCCTGCACGAACAGCGTCATGAGCGTGTAGCCGGTGGCCAGCGTCACCACGAAGGCGGCGACGGGACGCGGGACGGCCTCGTTCTCGCTGACCGCCAGGGCCAGGGTCAGGGTCATCGATCCGCGCAGGCCGCCCCACAGGACGACGACGCGATAGGGGCGGGAGATCGTCGACGAAAGCCCGTAGTGGCTGAGCAGCGGCAGGAGGCCGAACAGCACCATCGCCCGGGTGACGAGGGTGGCGACAAAGATGACCAGCATCAGCAGGACGTCGAAGGGGGTCAGATCCGCCATCATCTGCGGGATGAGCAGCGATGTCAGGACGAAGACGAGGATCGCCGCCCAGGAGGCGAGCTGCTGCCATGTGTTGTCGAGGTGATGCCAGAGATCGCGGGTGATGCGTGCCGGCGACAGGCTGGCGAGCGCCACCCCGGCCGTGGCCACGGCGATGATCCCGGAGACGTGCAGGACATGCTCTGCGACCCAGAAGGACAGATAGGGCAGGGCGAGGCTCAGCGAGACGGCCGTGACATGGTCGTCGCCGATCAGCCGCAGCAGCTGGAGGTAGAGGCGCGCCGTCAGATAGCCCAGAATGCCGCCGCCGATGGGCAGGAAGAGAAGGCTCAGCGCCGCGCCCGACAGCGTCACCGAGCCGGGCGACACGATGGCGGCGGAGAAGATCAGGAACAGCGAGATCGCCAGCGCGTCGTTGAACAGGCTTTCGCCCTCCACGAGGCGGGTCAGCCGTTCGGGTGCGCCGACGTCGCGGAAGATGGCGATGACCGCCACCGGGTCCGTCGTCGCCACGAGCGCGGCCAAGAGCAGGCAGGCCAGCAGCGGCATGCCCGCGATGGGCCACAGCGCCAGCGCCACGCCGAAGGTCGCCACCAGCACCGCCACGAGGGCGAGCAGGATGATCGGCAGCAGATCCTCGCGGACCCGCTGCATGTCGACCACCAGCGCGCTCTGGAAGATCAGCGTCGGCAGCAGGACGTAGAGAAAGAGGCTGGAGCCCACCGGCAGGTCGGTGATGAGCACGGCGAGGTCGACCGGCAGCAGGGTACCCGGATGATTGAGCGAATAGAGGCTGGCAAAACCGAGCCCGGCGCCGCCCAGCGCCAGGAGGATCGACACCGGCAGCCGAAGCCGGGTGGCCAGCGGCCGCGCCAGCGCCCCGAAGGCGACGAGCGTGGCGATGAGGACGACGATATTGGGAACGTTCATGGCGGCGTCACCGACACTTCAGGACTCCGCTTCCGCCGTCATCTTCCGAAACGTTAGCGGCGCGCCGTGGCACTCGCAAGCTGCGGGCGCGGTGCCGCACGGCCGAGGTCTCATCCTTCGGAGGTCGAGTCTGGCCTGTGGGTTTTTCTTGAGCGCCCGCATCTCCCATCGACATCGGCGCCCCGCGGCATCAAAACGGGCGCGACGACGACGAAAGAGGACCGGCCGCCCGATGTTCGACCTGATGATCCGCAATGCCCATCTGCCCGACGGCCGGACCGGTGTCGACATCGCCGTGGCGGGGGGCCGGATTGCCGCCATCGACGCGACGATCGCGGGCGAGGCGGCCGAGGTGATCGACGCCGGTGGGCGTCTGGTGTCGCCGCCCTTCGTCGACCCGCATTTTCACATGGATGCGACGCTGTCGCTGGGCCTGCCCCGGATGAACCGCTCCGGCACGCTGCTCGAGGGCATCGCGCTCTGGGGCGAGCTGAAGCCGCTGCTGACCAGGGAAGCGCTGGTCGAACGGGCCATGCGCTATTGCGATCTCGCGGTCTCGCAAGGCTTGCTGGCGATCCGCAGCCATGTCGACACGTCCGATCCCCGGCTGGTCACCGCCGAGGCGCTGCTGGAAGTGCGCGACCGGGTGAAGCCCTATCTCGACCTGCAGCTGGTCGCCTTTCCCCAGGACGGCTATCTGCGCACCCCTGGTGGCGCCGCGTCTCTCGAACGGGCACTGGACATGGGCGTCGACATCGTCGGCGGCATTCCGCATTTCGAACGCACCATGGCGGAGGGCGCGCAATCGGTCACCGCGCTGTGCCGCATCGCCGCCGAACGCGGCCTGCGGGTCGACATGCATTGCGACGAATCCGACGACCCGATGTCACGGCATGTGGAGACGCTGGCGGCCGAGACGGTCCGCCACGGCCTCGAGGGGCGGGTCGCCGGCTCGCACCTGACCTCGATGCACTCGATGGACAATTACTACGTGTCGAAGCTGATCGCGCTGATCGCCGAATCGGGCATGCACGTGATTCCCAACCCGCTGATCAACATCACCCTGCAGGGGCGCCACGACACCTATCCCAAACGCCGCGGCATGACCCGCGTGCCGGAGCTGATGGCCGCCGGCATCAACGTCGCCTTCGGCCATGACTGCGTGATGGACCCCTGGTACTCGCTCGGCTCCGGCGACATGCTGGAGGTTGCCCACATGGCGGTGCATGTCGGCCAGATGACCTCGCGCGACGCGATCCGGGCCTGCTTCGATGCCGTCACGGTGAATTCTGCCAGGGTTATGGGGCTGGAAGGCTACGGGCTGGCAGTGGGCAACAGGGCGGATTTCGTCCTCCTGCAGGCGGCCGACCCGATCGAGGCGATCCGCCTCAAGGCAGCCCGGCTGGCGGTGATGCGCGGCGGGCAGGTCATTGCCCGGGCCGATCCGCGTGTGAGCCACCTGACGCTGCCGGGACGCAAGGTGACGGTCGATCCGGCCGCCTACGCGCCCTTGGGCGATTCATCTGTTGGCTGATTGTTTGCTGGGCGTATCGCACGGTTGACATGGAATTGAGCAGGTCGTCAGAATGCGGCCTGTTTCATCGGGGTGGTTGGGGATATTTCATGCTGAAGTCAGGTCGGATCGGTCGGCGCGGTTTTCTGTTGGGCAGCGCCGGGGTCGGCCTTGCCTTGACCATGCCGCGCGCCTTCGCGCAGGCACCCCTGAAGGTGGCAGGCATCCACGCCTCGCCCGTGGAGAATGCGTGGAATTCGCGGCTTCACGCGGCGATGGTGCAGGCCGCCGAGGACGGCGCCATCGAATATGTCTTCTCCGAGGGCGTCAGCGGCACCGACTATGCCCGCGCCATGCGCGAATATGCCGAGCAGGGCGCCCAACTGATCGTCGGCGAGGCCTATGCGGTGGAGACCGAGGCGCGCCAGGTCGCGGCCGACTATCCCGACACCATGTTCCTGATGGGCTCGAGCGGCGAGCCTGCCGGCGACAATTTCGGCACCTTCGGCACCTGGAATCACGAGGCCGCCTATCTGGCGGGGATGCTCGCCGGCAAGATGAGCGAGACCGGCACCTTCGGCGCGGTCGGCGCGATCCCGATCCCGGAAGTCAACATGTTGATCAACGGCTTCCGGGCAGGCGTTGATTCGGTTCGTCCGGATGCCAAGCACCTTATCGGCTTCATCGGCACCTTCTTCGATCCGCCCAAGGCGCGCGAGGCGGGCCTGGCCCAGATCGACGCCGGCGCCGACATCCTGTTCGGCGAGCGCATCGGCACGGCCGACGCCGCCAAGGAGCGCGGGATCAAGGCGATCGGGTCGCTGACCGACTACACCGAGCGCTATCCCCAGACCGTCTTCGCCAATGCGATGTGGTACTTCCGGCCGATCCTCGAAGCGGCCGTCGCCGACACCCGGGCCGCCACCGGCACCGGCAAGAACTACACGCCCTACAGCATGATGCAGGAAGGCGGGAACGACATCGTCTTCGACGAATCCATGGTGCCGGCTGAAGCGGTCGCCGCGATGGAGGAGCGTCGCGCGGCGATCAAGTCGGGCGAGTTCGAAGTGGTGATCGACTTCAGCGAACCGACCTGATCCGCGATTCGCATGCCAGCCTGTTCGCCGGTTTGCGGCGGCCCTGCGGGAACGGCCGGACCCTGCGATAGTACCCGCAGGGCTGGTCCGTTTCTGCGGGCATCGCCGTCTTCGCCAGACGGCGGAAGTGAGTTCCCATGACCGCCGTCCTGTCCCTCGAGCACATCACCAAGCGCTTCGGCGACTTCGCGGCCAATGACGACGTCAGCCTGACCCTCGGCCGCGGCGAACTCGTGGCGTTGCTTGGCGAGAACGGAGCCGGCAAGACGACTCTGATGAACATCCTGTTCGGACATTACGTGCCGGATTCGGGCCGGGTCCTGGTCGCGGGCGAGGAACTGCCTCTCGGGCGGCCGCGCGCGGCCATCGCCGCCGGGATCGGCATGGTTCACCAGCACTTCACCCTGGCGCCGAACCTGACCGTGCTGGAAAACGTCATGACCGGGACCGAACGCCTGTCGCGCTGGCGCTCGGGCACCGTCGCGGCGCGTCGCAAGCTGGCAGGCCTCGCTAAACGCTTCGGTCTCGTCGTCGATCCCGACCGGCGGGTCGGCGACCTGTCCGTCGGCGAGCAGCAGCGCGTGGAGATCCTCAAGGCGCTCTACAACGACGCCAGGATCCTGATCCTCGACGAGCCGACCGGCGTCCTGACCCAGCCGGAGGCCGAGAACCTGTTCCGGACCCTGCGCGTGATGGCGGCCGAGGGGCTGTCGCTGATCTTCATCTCCCACAAGCTGCACGAGGTGATGGCCGCCGCCGACCGGGTGCTGGTCCTGCGGGGCGGACGCATGGTCGCCGAGCGCAAGACCGCGGCCACCTCCAAGGAAGAGCTCGCGGAACTGATGGTCGGGCGTCGCGTGACGCGCCCGGTCCGGGCTGTCGCCGTGCCGGGACGCATCGTCCTGTCGGCGCAGGACGTGAATGTCTCTGTGGACGGCAGCCGCCGGCTCTCCGACATCAGCTTTCATCTGCGCGAGCGCGAGACGCTCGGCATCATCGGCGTCTCCGGCAACGGCCAGGCGGCGCTCGCCCATCTGGTGTCCGGGCTCGTGACACCCGATGCCGGCCAACTGTCGGTGCTCGGCGAGGAGGCGTCGGCGCTGTCGGCGCGCGACCTCGTGCGCCGGGGCGTCGGTCGCATCCCCGAGGACCGCAACGCCGAAGGCGCCATCGGGGAAATGGCGATCTGGGAGAACGCCATCCTCGAGCGCGTGCGCGACGCGCCCTTTTCCAGGGCCGGCTTCGTCCAGCGATCCGCAGCGAAGGCGTTTGCGGCCGACGTAATCGACCGCTTCGACATTCGCGGCGGCGCGGCGGACAGCCGCACGCGGCTCCTGTCGGGAGGCAACATGCAGAAGTTGATCTTCGGCCGCAATCTCGCCGGCGCGCCGAAGGTGCTGGTCGCCGCGCAGCCGACGCGGGGGCTCGACGAAGGGGCGGTCGCGGCCGTCCACGGCGAGATCCTGGCCGCCCGCGACGCTGGCGCGGGGGTCCTGCTGATCTCCGAGGATCTCGACGAGGTGCTGGAACTGGCCGACCGCGTGCAGGCCATCGTGGGCGGGCGCCTGTCGGAGCCCGTGCCGATCGAATCCCTCGACGCGCGCCGCCTCGGCCTGATGATGGCAGGCGAATGGGCGGCCGCGCCCCCCGAGGCCGCCTGATGCGCCTCGAACGCCGGGAAAGCCGTCCTGCGGTGCTGACGATAGTCGCGCCGATCCTCGCCGTGCTGACGGCACTGGCCCTGTCGGGCGTGCTGATCGCGCTGGCCGGGGCGCCGGTCCTGGAAGCCTATGCTCGCATCGTGGAGGGCGCCTTCGGCTCCCGCCTGGCCTTGACCGAGACGCTCACCCGCACGACGCCGCTGATCCTGACCGGTCTGGCGGTCGCGGTCGCGTTCCGGGCCAAGGTCTGGAACATCGGCGCCGAGGGTCAGCTCTACATGGGCGCGCTCGCGGCCGCCTTCCTCGGCTCGCAGCTGGGCCTTGCGGGCCTGCCGAGCTTTGCCCTGATCCCGGCCGTGATGATCGCCGGCGCAGTGGCGGGCATGGCGCTGCTTCTCGTGCCGCTCGCGCTACGGTTGCGTTTCGGGGTCGACGAGGTGGTCACGACGCTGCTTCTGAACTTCGTCGTGCTGCTCTTCGTGTCGATGATGATCGAGGGGCCGATGCGGGACCCGCTGGCCTTCGGCTGGCCGCAATCGGTGCCCGTCGTGCCGGATGCGCTGTTGCCGAAGCTGCTGGAGCGCTCGCGCCTGCATGTCGGCCTGCTGATCGCGGTGATTGTCGCCATCGTCGTCCATGTCGTGCAGTCGCGCACGGCCTATGGCCTGGAATCGCGCGCGGCCGGCCTCAACCCTGCGGCCGCACGCTTTGCCGGCGTGCCGCTGGCGCGCACGCTGGTCAAGGTCGCCTGCTGGTCCGGCGGGCTCGCGGGCCTGGCCGGGGCCATCGAGGTGATCGGCGTGAAGGGCTATGTCACCACCGACCTGTCGCCGGGCTACGGCTATGCCGGGATCATCGTCGCCATGCTGGCCAACCTGCAGCCGCTCGCCGTGGTCGCGGCCGCGCTGTTCGCCGCGATGATGTTCGTCGGCTCCGATTCCATGAGCCGCGCCCTCGGCGTGCCGAGCTTCATCGCCGACGTCACCGTGGCGCTGTCGCTCCTGACCATGCTGGTCGCGCTGCTCTTCACCGCCTACCGGATCCGCCGATGAGTGCCGCGCTCGACATCTTCGCCTCCGTCGGCCTGTGGGAAGCCGTGCTGCGCATCGCGACGCCGCTGATCTTCGGCACCCTCGGCGCCTTGCTGTGCGAACGCGCCGGCGTCCTGAATCTCGGAATCGAGGGGATCATGAGCTTCGGCGCCATGATCGGCTGGCTGACCGTCTTCGAGGGCGGCAATCTGTGGGCCGGCCTGTTCGCAGCGGCGGCCGGCGGCGCGGCGTTCGGCCTGCTTCATGCGCTGCTCACCGTGCCGCTGGGCCTGTCCCAGCACGTGACCGGGCTCGGCATCACGCTGCTGGCGTCGAGCCTCAGCTATTTCGTGTTCCGGCTGGTCGTGCCGCTGCAGGGCACGCCGCCCACCATCGAGCCGTTCCAGCCGATCCACGTGCCGGTGCTGTCCGACTTGCCGGTCGTCGGCGACGCGCTCTTCACCCAGACCGCGCCGACCTATCTGGCGCTGCTCGTGGCCGCGGTGATGGCCTATGTGCTGGCGCGCACGCCACTGGGACTGGCGATCCGCATGACCGGCGAGAACCCGCATGCGGCCGAGGCGCAGGGCGTCGACCCGATCGCGATCCGCATCGGTGCGGTGGTTGCCGGAAGCGCGCTGATGGGCGTCGGCGGCGCCTTCCTGACCCTGTCGGCCTTCAACAGCTTCTTCCCGACCATGATCCAGGGACGTGGCTGGATCTGCATCGCCCTCGTCGTCTTCGCCACCTGGCGGCCCGGGCGGGCGCTGCTCGGCGCGATCCTGTTTGCCCTGTTCGACGCCTATCAGCTTCGGCTGCAGACCGAGTTCGGCAAGGCCGTCCCGTACCAGATGTTCCTGATGATGCCGTATCTCCTGTCGATCGTCGCCCTGGTGGTGATGGCACGGCGCGCACGGGTCCCGCAGGCCCTGATGCAGCCCTACCGGCGCGGCGAGCGCTGAGGCCTCCGCGCCGCCGTCAGCCGGATGTCTGCAGCAGGCGGAGCGTCGCCGCATCCTCGCGTCCGCCGCAGAATTGCGCAATGGCATCGCAGTAGAGGGCCGGAGTTCCGTCCGCCGCTTGCGCGAACAGCGTCATGGACGAAACGAACTTCATGTCGTCCGGCGCCCCGAAGATCGCGGCGAGCGACCGGTCCGCATGGGCCATGACGGCCTCTGTACAGGCCGCCAGACGCGGTCCGAGCAGCGGATGGTCGAGATAGGCACGGGCCTCGTCCAGGCCGGTCATCCCGTAATGCTGCGCCATGTCGGACCGGCCGAGCCCGCGCAATTGCGGGAACACGAACCACATCCAGTGGGTGCGCTTGGCGCCCGCCCGCAGCTCGTCGAGCGCCTGGTCGAAGACCGGCGCTTGCGCATCCACGAAGCGGTGGAGGTCGAAGGGATCGTCGCTCGTCATCTCGTTACTCCGTGCTTCGGCGCCGGGTACGGCGCGGCCTGGATGCCGGTTCGGCGTCGGTGATCTCGATCCACGCCGGCGCATGGTCGCTGGCCTTCTCCCATCCGCGTACCCGGCGGTCGACGCCGGCCGCGACGAGGCGCGGTGCCAGGGACGGGCTCAGGAGCAGGTGATCGAGCCGAAGCCCGGCATCACGGCCCCAGGCATTCCGCAGATAGTCCCAGAACGTGTAGTTCGGCTCGTCCGGATGCAGCGCGCGGATGGCGTCGGTCCAGCCCTCTGCGACCAGGCGGCGATACGCCTCGCGCACCTCCGGCCGAAACAGCGCGTCGTCGACCCAGCGCTCGGGCTTGTAGACGTCGAGATCGGTGGGGATGACATTGTAGTCGCCGGCCAGGACCACCGGTGCGCCGGTGGCCATGAGATCCGCCGCGTGGGCGGCGAAGCGCTCGAGCCAACGCAGCTTGTAGTCGAATTTCGGGCCGGGCGCCGGATTGCCATTGGGCAGGTAAAGGCAGCCGACCAGAACGCCCCTGATCGCCGCTTCCAGATACCGGCTCTGATGGTCGTCCTCGTCGCCGGGAAGGCCGCGACGGGTTTCCAGCGGATCGGGGCCCCGCGCCAGGATGGCGACGCCGTTCCAGCTTTTCTGGCCGTGCCAGATCGCGCCGTAGCCCGCCCCACGGATCGCGTCTGCGGGGAACTTCTCGTCCGGCGCCTTGAGCTCCTGCAGGCACACGGCGTCGGGCTCGGCCTCCGCCAGCCAGCGCAGCAGCACGGGCAGGCGGCCATTGACGCCGTTGATGTTGAAACTGGCGATCCTCATGCCCGCCACCTGGCGCCGGGCCGCTTGATTTCGAGGGGGCGAAGGCGTCGAAGTGTGAACCGGCGCGAGGCGCCACCGGACCTTTGACTTCGATCAAGGCAACGCGCCTTGCCAACCGGCACTCTGTTGAAGGTCGGGCGAAGTCGTGACGGCAGCACTGGCAAAGGGTGATCACATGCACAAATCCCTCATCGCGGACCTGGCGGTCTATCTCGACGGCTCTCCGGCGGACGAGGTGGCCATCGACTATGCGGAGACGATCGCATCCGCCTTTGGCGCGCATCTGGAATGCCTCCTTGCCAACCACATCCAGATCACCGGCGTGCCGGCGGGGCCGGGTTCCGACATGCTGATCGCCGAACTGTTCAAGGTCGGCAAGGACACGGGCGACGCCACAGAGGCGAAGCTGCGCGAGCGCCTGGAGCGGATGGCGGTTCCCTATGGTCTTCGGCGCAGCGACGGCTCGTTCGGCCATCTGTCGAGCACCGTCGAGCAGCTTGCCGGCACCACGGACATTTTCGTCGTCCCCCACCACGGCGGCAAATACGCGCTCCACGGTCAGGTCATCGAGGCGATCCTGTTCAATGCCCGCTCGGCGGCGCTCGTCGTCCCACCGTCGCCCAAGCGCAGTTTCAGCGCGCCGGATGTCGTCGTCGTCGGCTGGCGGGACTCCCCCGAATGCGCCCATGCCGTGACCGCCGCCGTGCCGTTCCTGAAGCAGGCGAGCCAGGTGGTTCTCGCCAGCGTCGTGGAGGAAGGCTCGGACGAGCAGCGTCATCGCGAGCCGATGGCCGACATGGCCCGCCATCTCGCCCGCCATGGCGTGAAGGTGGAAACGCGGGAGCTGCCGAACTGGCGCCATCCCGCCGACGCCCTGATGAAGGAGGCCGAAAGCCTAGGTGCGGAGATGATCGTCGTCGGCGCCTACGGTCATTCGCGGCTTCGCGAGATGCTGCTGGGCGGTGTCACCCGCGAATTGCTGACGCGCTGCGACGTGCCCCTGCTGATGTCCCGCTGACGATCCTGATCGGAGAAGCGCCATGCGCTACAGCCATCTGGAATACAGCATCGAGCCCTTGGGAGATTTCTGGCAGGTCTCCTTCTGTCATGCCTCGCATGGGACCTTCCGACGACGCGCGGAAGCCCTGCGCTCGGCCTTTGCCGATGCCGAGCGCGTCACGCGGCTCGGCCAGGAGGTGACGGTCAGGATCCAGCGCCCCCGCCATGCCGCGGGGCTGCCGGCGCGCATCCTCATCCCGAGGGTGCGTAGGCCACGCGTCCGTCCCGCCGCTTCCTGAACGCCGCGCGCTCCGCGCGGCATCTCTTCACTCGCGAGACCCTGTCGAACAGAAGGCTGGAAAACCTATGGCCAAGATGAAAGCGGCGATCTTCGTCGAGCCGAACCGGATCGTGCTCGACGAAAAGCCGATACCCGATGTCGGCCCGCTCGACGCGCTGGTGCGGATCACCACGACGACGATCTGCGGTACCGACGTGCACATTCTCAAGGGTGAATATCCGGTCGAGCGGGGGCTGACCATCGGCCACGAGCCGGTCGGCGTGATCGAGAAGCTCGGCTCCGCCGTGCAGGGTTATACCGAAGGCCAGCGCGTCATTGCCGGCGCGATCACGCCGAGCGGCTACAGCAATGCCTGCCTCTGCGGCTGCCATTCCCAGGACGGGCCGGGCACGAAGCACGGATTCCGGCCGATGGGCGGCTGGCGTTTCGGCAACACCATCGACGGCGCCCAGGCCGAATATCTTCTCGTGCCCGACGCCATGGTCAATCTGGCGCCGATCCCGGACGGGCTCACCGACGAGCAGGTCCTGATGTGCCCGGACATCATGTCTACAGGCTTTTCCGGCGCCGAGAGCGGTGCAGTGCGCATCGGTGACGTCGTCGCGGTGTTTGCCCAGGGGCCGATCGGCCTCTGTGCCACTGCCGGTGCCCGGCTGATGGGCGCCACGACGATCATCGGGGTGGAATCCGTGCCCGAGCGCATGGAGATCGCCCACAAGATGGGCGCCGACCATGTCGTCGACTTCACCAAGGGCGACGTCGTCGCCGAGATCATGCGACTGACCGACGGCCGCGGCGTCGACGTGGCGATCGAGGCGCTCGGCCGGCAGGAGACCTTCGAAGCCGCCCTGCGGGTGCTGCGGCCCGGCGGAACGCTGTCATCGCTCGGCGTCTATTCCAACGACCTGACCATCCCGCTCGACGCCTTCAGTGCCGGTCTCGGCGACAACCGCATCGTCACCACGCTGTGTCCCGGCGGCAAGGAGCGCATGCGTCGCCTGATGGAGGTCATCGCGTCGGAGCGCCTCGATACCCGGCCGCTGGTGACCCATCGCTTCAAGCTCGATCAGATCGAGGAGGCCTACGACCTGTTCGCCAATCAGCGCGACGGCGTCCTGAAGGTGGCCATACAGCCATAATTGTGGGGTCGTCTGCGTGTTAGGACCGAGGCCGTTGACGCAAACCCGGCGGCACAGGGACGGACGATCATGACGCAGATCCGACGAGCGCAGGCGACCCGCATCCCATGAGTATCCGCAATTTCGACGCCCTCTTCAGTCCGCGCGCGATCGCGCTGATCGGCGCCAGCAACCAGCCGGGCTCGGTGGGCTCCGTGCTGGTCGACAATCTGGTCTCGGGCGGCTTTGCCGGCCGGATCATGCTGGTCAATCCGCATGAGAGCGAGGTCCACGGCCGTGCCTGCCACCGCTCGGTGGATGACCTTCCCGAGGTGCCGGATCTGGCCATCGTGGCGACACCGGCGCGCACCGTCCCCGCGATCATCGCCGCGCTCGGCGCGCGCGGCTGCTGCGCCGCCATCGTCATCTCGGCCGGGCTCGGGGAAACGGCAGGCGGGTCGACACTGCGGCAGCAGGTTCTCGACGCGGCGCGGCCATACCTCATGCGCATCGTCGGGCCGAACTGCCTGGGCCTGATCTCTCCGGCTGCGGGCATCAACGCCAGCTTTGCCCACCTGATGCCGCGGGCCGGCGACATCGCGCTCGTGAGCCAGTCGGGCGCCATGCTGACCTCGGTCATCGACTGGGCCGACGAGCGTCGCATCGGCTTTTCCCATCTCGTTTCGGTGGGGGACATGTCCGACGTCGATTTCGGCGACATGCTGGATTATCTGGCGACCGACCGGGCGACGCGGTCGATCCTGCTGTATGTCGAGAACGTCACCGAGGCGCAGAAATTCCTCTCCGCCGCGCGGCTGGCGGCCCGTTCCATGCCCGTCCTCGTCATCAAGGCCGGGCGCAGCGCGGCGGGTGCCCGGGCCGCCCAGTCCCATACCGGCGCCCTGGCCGGGTCCGATGTCGTCTACGACGCCGCCTTCCGGCGCGCCGGCATCCTTCGGGTGCGCGAGATCGAGGAATTGTTCGAGGCCGCGGCCACGCTCGCGAGCGGGGTGCGGATCTCAGGCGACCGGCTGACCATCCTGACCAATGGCGGCGGCGCCGGCGTCCTAGCGGTCGACGCGCTCGAATCCGACGGAGGTCGGCTCGCCAAACTGAGCGACGAAGGCATCACCGCGCTCGACGCGGTCCTGCCGTCGACCTGGTCGCGGGCCAATCCCGTCGACATCATCGGCGACGCGACGCCCGAGCGCTACGGCGCGGCCCTCGACGTGCTGATGAGTGAGCGCGAATCCGACGCGATCCTCGTCATCAACTGTCCGACCGCCGTCGCCGACGGCATGGAGGCCGGCCGGCGGGTGGCCGAGATCGCCAAGCGCCGGCCGCGCTTTCCGGTCCTGACCAACTGGCTCGGCGGCACGTCCGCAGCGCCGGTCCGCGACTACTTCGCCGGCGAGAAGGTGGCGACCTTCGACAGTCCGGAAAAGGCCATCCGCGCCTTCACCCATCTCGTTGAATACAAGCGCAACCAGGAGCTCCTCCTGGAAACGCCCTCGGCGGGCGTCGCCATCGGGCATCAGGACATCGCCGCTGCCAGGGAACTGATCGAAGCCGTGCGCGCCGACGGCCGCACGACGCTGAGCGAATTCGAGGCCAAGCGGTTGCTGGCCACCTTCGGCATTGCCACGGTCGCGACCCGTATGGCGGCGACCGTCGACGAGGCGATTGCGGGCTTCGAGGAGATCGGTGCGCCGGCCGTTCTCAAGATCGTCTCGCCCGAGATCTCCCACAAATCCGATGCCGGCGGCGTGCGCCTGAACATCCGCTCGGCCGGGGAGATGCGCGAGAGTGCCGAGACGATGCTTGCGTCGGTGCGCGCGCATGCGCCGGATGCGCGGATCGACGGCTTCACCGTGCAGCGCATGATCGTGCGCGACGGCGCCTATGAACTGATCGCGGGCATTGCGACCGATCCCACCTTCGGTCCGGTGATCCTGTTCGGCCGCGGCGGCAAGGCGACGGAGGTGATCGGGGACCGTGCGATCGGCCTGCCTCCGCTCAATTCCGTGCTGGCCCGGGAGATGATCCGGGGTACCCGGGTCGCAAAGCTCCTCGACGGGTATCGCGACGTGCCCCCGGTGGCCTTCGACGTGCTGGCCAGCGTGCTCGTGCGCCTGTCGGAACTGGCGGTCCATCTGGCGGACGTGGCCGAACTCGACATCAATCCGCTGCTCGCCGACGCCGACGGCGTGATCGCCCTCGACGCGCGGGTGTCGCTGCACGAGGCGGGCGCGACACGGGTCGCACCGTCGATCCGGCCCTATCCGCGCGAACTGGAATGCGAGGTGGAACTGCGTCGGGGCGAGCGCTTCCTGCTCCGTCCGATCCGGCCGGAGGACGAGAATCCGCTGGCCGAGATGGTTTCCCGCTGCACGCAGGAGGATCTGCGCCTGCGCTTCATGGCGCCGATGAAGGTGCTGCGGCACCAGGCGGCAGCACGCTTCTCGCAGATCGACTATCACCGCGAGATGGCGCTGGTGGCGGTCGAACCGGACAGCCCCTATGGCGAGGGCCCGATCTTCGGTGTGGCCCGTCTCGTCTCGGACCCCGAGAACGAAGCGGCGGAGTTTGCCGTCCTCGTGCGGTCCGACATGAAGGGGCGGGGCCTTGGCTACCGGCTGCTGTCGGAAATCCTGGCCTACGGCCGCAAGCGTGGCTTGCGCCGCGTCTATGGCGAGGTTCTGCGCGAGAACAGCACGATGCTGCAGATGGCCCGGGACCTGGGGTTCCGCATGGAAACGCCGGAGAACTTCTCCGACACCGCCCATGTCACCATCGAGTTCGATCGCAAGGCAGCGACGTAAGGGGCCGGCGAGGACGCCGACTCCTGTCCCTCATGATGTCGAAGGGGATCTGCCGGGAGCGTCCCGCTATTCCTGGATGCTTTCGATATAGGCGATGATCGACTGCGCCTGTCCGGGCCCGAAGATGAATTCCGGCATGTCCGGGTGCCCGGTCCACAGCCCCTCCACCAGCGATTCTTCGAGGGCGGCGATCGGATAGTTGCGCGAGAGCGTGCGAAAGGCCGGCGCCTGCGGATGCGGGCTGACGCCCTTGCGCCCGATGGAATGACACCGGGCGCAATTGGCTTCGAGGAAGCGCTGGCCGTTGGCGATGTTCGCGAGATCCTGGGCCATGGCGGTGGTCGGCATCATGGCGAGCGCCGCCGCAAGGAGCGCTACCTGTCGCAGCCGCTGCCGCAAATGTCCGAATCGGGTCATCGCCGTTTCCTCCTTGTTCCGCCACAGAGCGCCGTGTCCGGGAAGACGTGCGACGCGATGCTGTTGCACCATCTGACCACGCCGCGGGCCCAGGCGCCTTGACGCCGATCAAGGCGGAGCGAAGTGTGCGGCGGATAGGACAGGGCAAGCGGCCGTGCCGGCCGCCAGCGAGGCGAGGCGTCATGCAGGAAGCGAGCGACGCGGTTCTGGAGTGCCTCAAGGCCTGGTTCTTCGGCGCGGTCGCTGCCGACCGGATCGAAACCGTCACGACGCATATCTCGATCGTGCTGATCGGCGGGGACACCGCCATCAAGTTGAAGCGACCGGTCAGGCTGACTTATGTCGATTTCTCGACGCCCGGGTTGCGGCTTGCTGCCTGCGAGCGCGAACTCGAACTCAACCGGCGAACGGCCCCGCAGCTCTATCGCGCCGTCCGCAGGGTTACCCGCGAGCCGGACGGGGGGCTGGTGCTCGACGGGGCCGGGGACCTCGTGGATGCGGTGGTCGAGATGCGCCGCTTCGAGGCGGACGGGCTGCTCGACCGGCGCGCCATGGAAGGGACGCTCACCGCCCGGCTGATGGACCGGCTGGCACGCAACATCGCGGCCTTCCACGCGGCGGTTCCTCCCTGCGACGCGCCGGACGGCGCGGCCCGGATGGCGGCAGTTCTCGACATCAACGAGGCCGCTTTTCAGGCGACCAACCTGTTTGGCGCAGAGGAGACGGCCGGCTTCAACGATCGCTTTCGACAGGAACTCGCCCGTCTCTCGCCGCTCCTGGACGACCGGGCCGCGGCAGGCCGTGTGCGCCGCTGCCATGGCGACCTGCACCTTCGCAACATCTGCACCGTGGATGGCGAGCCGGTGCTGTTCGACTGCCTGGAATTCGACGAGGAACTGGGCACGACCGACATCCTCTACGATCTCGCCTTCCTGCTGATGGATCTCTGGCATCGGGGGCTGGAGGAATTCGCCAATCTCGTGCTCAACCGCTACCTCGACGTGACCGGTGACGATAGCGGCCTGCCGGCAATGCCCTTCTTCATGGCCGTGCGGGCGGCGGTCCGGGCCCATGTCGCCGCGACACAGCTTCCGGATGCGGGCGCGAACGCGGCGGGGCTGCGCGAGGAAGCGCGCAGCTACTTCGCGCTGGCGCGCAACCTGCTGGAGCCGCGGCCAACAAGCCTGGTGGCCGTGGGCGGGCTTTCGGGCTCGGGCAAGTCGACGGTCGCGGCGGGACTGGCACCCCGGATCGGCCCGCCGCCGGGCGCACGCAATCTCTCCAGCGACCGCATCCGCAAGCGCCTGTGCGGAGTCGCGCCCGAAACGCGGCTGGGCACGGAGGCCTATACGGCGGCGATGTCGGAACGCGTCTATGGCGAGATGGCGGAGGGCGCTGTCCGGATCCTGCGACTGGGCCACGGTGTCGTCGCCGACGCGACCTTCGAGCGACCGGCCGACCGCGTCCGCATCGCGGCGGCAGCGCGACCGGCCAATGTCGGCTTCCAGGGGCTCTGGCTCGACGTCGGGTCCGCAGAGATGTTGCGCCGGGTCGCCGCGCGCCGCGGCGATCCGTCCGATGCCACCACCGAAATCGTGCAGCGTCAACTGAACCGCGATCCCGGCACGATCGATTGGGAGAGGATCGACGGCGAGGGGGAGCCATCTGCGGTCGCGCAGGCCGCGCGCAACGTGGTGGACGCGCGGGTGCATCAGAAGGGAAAGCAGGAAAACCCGCCCCCGGACGACAGTGGGCTGGGGTAGAGCGGCCACCTGCCGGAACCGTCGAGTAGACTCGCGGCTTGAAGAGCCGCTGTGCCGGTTTGATCGGGATCAAGGAGCGCGCGCGCAATGCCGGTAGAATCGTTAAATCGAAGGAGCACCCCATGAGCACCGAGACCCACGCCGCATCGACCCCGCAGAGCTTTCCGCCGTCGTTCCGGCATGTCCGACTGGAACTCGCACGCGAGAAGGGGCATCCGGACGGCGACAGCCGCTACGGCTACGACATCCTCGTGCCCCTCGACACGGAGGGCCGCATCGATCCGGCCGAATGGAAGCCCCACCAGGCCGCCTGTCGCGTTCGCCACTTTCAGGAAGGCCAGACAGACCTGATCGGTCGCCTGCGGCGCAAACCCGGCGGAACCTGGTATTTCGACTATCAGGAAGGCCCGGCTGACGACGAGATCGGCTTTCATTTCGACCAGGAGCGCTTCGTCCCGGGCGAATATGTCTCGATCCGACGGGGCGGCGACACCCATACCTACCAGGTCAAGAAAGTCGGACCGCTCTGAGGCGGCCGCGCCGCCGCTTTACCGGTCACCAATGGGAGGAGAGACGAGATGGCAGCCACGCACGCGACAAATGACGGGATCGCCTGGCTGGCGCCGACGGAGATCCTGTTCCTGCAGATGCAGGCCTGGCATGCGACGATGGCGGTCGGCGTGAACGCGGCACAGGGAAGCGCGCGGCTGACGGCCGAGATGCTGGACTTCTGCGGCAGGCGACTGCTTGCCGACAGCAGGACGATGCGCGCGCTCGCCACGTCTGGGCCGGGCGAGGCGATGAACGCCCCGTTCGACTGGCTGGCGACCGCCATGGCCGACTACGCGCGGATCGACAAGGATCTGCCGAAGATCGAGGCGGCCGTGGTAGACGAGGTAACCGAACCTCTCGTTACTGCCTGGATCCAGCCGGATGGCAAGGCCGCCTGACCGATCGCGGCAGCTGAGAACCAACCGATACAACTGGCCGAAGCGGAAGCGCCATACGGCCCCGACATCACGTGAGTAAAAAGCCGCCGTTCTGCGTTGCAGGACGACGGCTTTTTGTTGTGCTTCTGCGTGGTTCGATTGTCGGAGTCTGGCCTTGCCGCGATGTGCGGACGTCCGGCTCGCTGCCAACCCTATGCGGCGTGGCGGGAGGCGATCGTCTCGATCTCCTCGCGGCTCACGCGATCGTGCGACATCAGGATCTGGACGATCGGATCGTCGAGAATTTCGGCGAGTCCGGGTTCGCCTTTCCATCCATTGAGCCAGCGATTGTGGCCCGACGCGATATCGGTGGCCGACCCGACGCGGCCGGCGGAAGCGTCCTGAGGCTGACGATGCATGTTCATCGCGAAAGTCCTTTCACGAAAGATCCTGCGGCAGCATAGCGCGTCCTGCGCCGCCGCGGTTTGATATGTGTCATTGCGGGACAAATGCCAGCCTTCTCTGACAGGGATGTGTCAGCCGCGCAGACCCATCATTTTCCGCTCGCGAAACGGTCGAGGTCCGCCATGCTGCTTTCGTCGCTGAGGAACAGTGCAATGGGGCGCAGCCGCGGAAGATGCGCGAAGGTCACGATGATGCCGATGGTCACCGGGACCGCCAGAAGCGCCCCGGCGACGCCCCAGACCCAGCCCCACAGCAGCAGCACCAGCAGGATCACCAGTGGCGACACGGACAACTGTTTTCCTTGAACCCTCGGATCGATGTAGTTGCCCATGATCTGTTCGATCACGAGTATCCCGATCCCGGCGATAAGCGCGGTCTGGAAACCCTGCTGCACATAAACGTAGATGATCGGCAGGATCCCGGCGACGAGCGAGCCGACGGTCGGGACGAAATTCAGCAGGAATGCCAGGATCGCCCAGACGATCAGGAGATCCACGCCGAAGATCGCAAGCCAGGCCGCGTAGAGGGCGCCGGTGAGCACTCCGAGCACGACGCGGATCAGAAGGTAGCGCCGCAACTGCCGGGCGATCACGTCAAGCGATTCGAAGACCCGGGAACGCTGCTCCGGATCGACGACGGCGGACACCTTCTCGCGCCAGTTAGGCGACTCGATCAGCATCAGGAGCGTGAAGAAGAAGATCAGGATCATCGCGGCCAGAACGCTTCCGGCCGAGCTGAGGATGGAACTGGCATAGTTCGAGGCATATTCGGCGACGGTGCTGCCGAGCTGCCCGCTGGCCCCGCGGATCTGGTCGGTGACACTGGAGAACATGTCGGAACTGCCGGACGATGAATCCGAGGTGGCCGCGTCGCCGCTGGTCTCCTCCTGGTTGGCCGAATCCGCTGCGTCGCCGGACGAGCTCTCGTCGCCGATCATCGGAGCGAGCGACTGGATCTCCTGTGAGACCTGGGGAAACGCGTCGGCGATGCGCTGCGCCGACAACCAGATTCCAGCGAGAAAGACCAGCAGGATCACGATGATCGCTCCCATCGCTGCGACATGGCCGAGCCAGCCGAATCGGCTCGGCAGGCTCTTCTTCACCATGCTGTCGACCGGCGACACGACGAGTGCGACGAGAATCGAAAAGATGAAGGGCACGACGACGGAGGTCATCGCGCGCAGCGCCCAGAAGACGAGGATCACCGCGATCACGGACAGCAGTGCGATGACGACCTTCTGCGGGGGCATGCGCGATGCCTCGACCGGCGCATCCTGCGTGTTGTCTGAACGCGGGGATATGGGATCGGGCCCGGCCATGCTGTCTCCTGTCGCATTGTCGTGCGGCGAGCGATGCCGGGCAGAATCGCCTCACGGCCGTGTGAGCGCCGCCAAGAACCCAATGGCGCGGCGCGCGGAGTGTTCCATCGCTCTGAGCCATCCGACGCCCGTCTCATGACAGGCGCTTCTGGGTTCAATGCAGATCGGCGCGGATTTCTGCGTGGATTGGGGGCAGGGGACGTTCGGAACCAGAGGCTCCCAGTGGCCGTGCGCCAAGACGCGGCGACGGTGCCTGCACAGCAGACGCGACCGGCCGATCTCATGCCGCGGCGAACGTGGTCGTCCTCGGCAGGAATGGGGCCGGTGCTAGATGATGTTGGGGGCGTGCTTCGGCCGCTCGGTGCTGAACTCGACGGCAAAACCGTCTTCGATGTGCCGCACGATTCGGCCCGTGGTCGAGCCGAGGGTAATTCGCGAACCGACTGCCGGGCGTATGCTGCTGGTCACCGCAGCGCCGGAAAGCGACAGGTCGATGATCTGCGCCGGATAGCGGCGGCCGTCGTCCAGCACCATGTCGACGAACGGATTTTCCGGCGCGTTGCGCTCGTGCCGACGATCTTCCGGAAGCGCCAGTTCGTGGCGGTTGGCGAACCAGGTGAGCTGCGCCGCCAGCTTGTCGCGCTTGCGCGCCGTCGACTGGAAGGCCAGGTCGAAACCGCCTTCGAACACCCGAGAGACGAGGCCTTCCAGACGGCCGATATGATCGATGTAGACGATGATCCGCTCGTTCTCGGTGGGCACCACGGAAGCCGTGACCGAGACGTCCCCAGGTGACATGTTTTCCGCGCGGCAGGGAAATTCCGTCCGGTCCTCGCGCATGAAACGGCCGAGCAGGTCGATCCTGACGCGGCTGAAGCTGCCGGGTTCGGAGGGCTGCGAACGGGGCGCCTGGGCTATGGCTGACATCGCTACGACCATTTCTCGGGGCGTCGGCGGGAATTTCCGCAACATATCCCTCTTATCCCGGGAAGCTTAACGAAGGGTAAGACATGCCCGGAAAAGCTGCACGACATTAACCGTGCCGGACGAATGGATTTGCCGGCGCGCCAAGAGAGGGATAGCAATGGTCAGGACAAACCCGGTCCTGTTCGACAGGTCCGACCTCAGGTTCCTGGCCCTCCAGTCACGGCAACCAGATTTCAGACCGCCCCGCGCCAAGCGGGGCGGTTTTTTCGTGGCGGGCTGCCAGCGTAGCGCTGTCATCTGGCAAACCTGCCCCATCTGCGGACCAGGCACCATGCGGATCGAGGGCGAGTATTGCCCGGCATCCGCCCGATGCAGCGCCGGACCGACGGGGAGCGACACGCGTGAGACCAGAAGAGAACGGTGAGCCACATGTCGAGGGTGCGGTGCCGCGGACGCATCCGCCGGCCTTCAACGTCCCGGGAATCATTCTCGTCCTGATCGCGGTTTTCGCGCTCGTGCATGTGGTCCGTGCCTACCTCCTCGGACCGGTCGCGGCGGCGCAGGCGCTGCTCGACCTCGCCTTCATTCCCGGATGTTACAGCGCCGGCGACCCCGTCTGCGGTTTTCGCACCCCCGGGGCTGACCTGTGGAGCCCGCTGAGCTATGCCTTCCTGCACGGCGACTGGACCCATTTCGGCGCGAATGCGGTCTGGCTGCTCGCTTTCGGCACACCCGTGGCCCGGCGTATTGGGGTCGCCCGGTTCCTGGCGTTCTGTACCGCCGGCGCGATCGCCGGGGCCGCGGCCTTCTACATCCTCAACCCGGCGCTGATCGTTCCGGTGATCGGGGCGTCGGGCGTCGTCTCCGCGCTGATGGGCGGCGCCTGCCGCTTTGCCTTCGGCGGGCGGATGTCGCTGGCGCCGGGCCGACCGGATCTGCCGCTCGTGTCGATCGGCGAATCGCTGGCGAACCGCACGGTCCTGATCTTCATCGCCGTGTTCTTCGGAACCAATCTCCTGATCGGCAGCGGCGTTGCCGGCGGAATGGGCGGCGGCGCCGTCGCATGGGAGGCCCATCTGGGCGGCTTCGCCTTCGGGTTCCTGCTCTTCCGCCTGTTCGACCCGCTGTCCCGGCCGGTCCGGCCCTGAGCCACGGCCTCTTGCCGTCGGCCTCGGAGTGGCACACCATTCCTTTGGGCATGTCAGCGGGAGGAGCGGCCATGAACGTGCGTGACATACTGGAAGCCAAGGGACGGAACGTCATCACCCTGAAGCCGGAGGCGACGCTGGAGGAGGCGATGCAGGTCCTGGCTGGGCGGCGGATCGGCGCGATCGTTCTGACCGACGATGCCGACGGTGTCGCAGGAATCGTTTCGGAGCGCGATGTGGTGCGGGTTCTCGGGACCATTGGCGTCAGCGCCCTGTCCGAGAGCATCGGACAGATGATGACCGCGAATGTACGGACCTGCACCGAAGACACCACCGTGAACGAAGCCATGGAGATGATGACCACCGGCCGGTTCCGGCACCTGCCGGTCTGCCAGAACGGTCGCCTCATCGGCATCATCTCGATCGGCGACGTGGTCAAGCAACGCATCGAGGAGGTGGAGCGCGAAGCCCTGCAGATGCGCGAGTACATCGCTGCAGGTTGAGTTTGCGTCTGGGGCCCGCCTTGGGCTCGGCGCTCGGGCAGGAGCCCGCTAGCGCGTCGCGTCCGCCGCCAGCTCGGTCATGCGGCGGATTTCGGCGATCCGGCTGATCGTCGCCTCGTAGCCGTGGTCGATGGCTTCGCGGGCCCGGTAGAATTCCGACAGGCCGATGTCGCGCACCCGCGGTTGTAGCGACAGGTCCGGCGGGTCGCCGGCCAGGCGTGCGCGCGAGATGCGATCCTGAATGATGTTGAAGGCATCGACCATGGACCGGGCCATCCCGAGCTTCTCGCGCCGCTGGGCCAGATCGTCGAGGGGAGGTTCGCCACGCGTGCCGTCGGCCAGATCGAGACCTTGGGCCGGGATGCTCGCCGGGTCGGCCCGCATGCGCATCACCGCGGCGCGTCCGAACAGGTCGTAGTGCAGATTGACCGCCACGACGAAGCGTTCCTCGTAGACGCGGCATACGCTGACCGGAACCGGATTGACAAGCGCGCCGTCCATCAGGCTGCGGCCGCCGCACTCCAGCGGCTCGAACACGCCGGGCAGGGCATAGGAGGCGCGCATGGCCAGCACGAGCGAGCCGGAATCGATCCATACCTCATGACCGCTGCGTGCTTCGGTCGCCACGCAGACCAGTGGCCGGTCGAGGTCTTCGATTCGCAGATCGGACAGGGCTTCGGACAGGCGCCGGCTGAGGCGCATGCCGCCGATCAGCCCGCCGGCACCGAAGCGGAAGTCGAGAAAGCGGATCAGGCCGCGCCGCGTGAGTGACAGCGCGAAGGCTTCGAGTTCATCCAGTTTGCCGGCGAGATAGCAGCCCCCGACAAGCGCGCCGATCGAGGTTCCGGCGATCATCGAGATCGGCAGGCCCGCTTCGTCGAAGGCACGCAGGACGCCGATATGGGCCCAGCCGCGCGCCGCGCCGCCACCCAGTGCCAATGCGATGCCGGGCTGCTTGCGGCCGGCTGCCTGACGGGGCGGGGGCGCCTCTGTCACAGGTCCGTCCCGCCGGTTGAATACCCGATCGAGCATCTGCGTCGCTCCGGCTGGTCATCACGATCAATGGGTCATGATGCGCCTATAGTTTGATCAACTGCTTAAGCTTAGCTGGCGACGGAATCTCCGATCGACAAGGCGTCGAGCCCGCGTCCGTCGGCGGAGACGCGGCGGTAGAAACAGGTGTCGCGGCCTGTGTGGCAGGTGTCCTCGGGCTTGGCCACGGAGACCTTGAGCCAGACCGCGTCCTGATCGCAGTCGATGCGCACATCCGTGACGCTCTGCAGCGCGCCGGAGGTCTCGCCCTTCTTCCACAACGACTGCCGCGAGCGCGACCAGTAATGGGCGATTCCCGTTGCCAGGGTGCGGTCCAGCGCGTCGGCGTTCATGTGCGCGACCATCAGGAGATCGCCGGACGCCGCATCCGTCACGACGGCGGTCACCAGGCCGGCCGCGTCGAAGCGCGGGCGCAGGACCATGCCCTCTTCCTGCTCCTGGCGGTCCGGGGAAGGGGCGGCGAACGGCGATGCGGGTGAGGCGTCAGATGTCACTTGCGGCTGCTGGCCTGGGCGAGAAAGCGGGTCTTCAGCTCGCCGTCCTCGGCGAAAACACCCTGGAAGGCGGAGGTGATGGTCATCGATCCCTTGGACCGGATGCCGCGCATGGACATGCACATGTGCTCGGCCTCGATCATCACGGCGATGCCCTTGGGCACCAGCATGCCGGCGATCGCCGAGGCGATCTGCGCAGTCATCGATTCCTGCGTCTGGAGCCTGCGGCCATAGATGTCGACGACGCGGGCGATCTTCGACAGGCCCAGCACGCGGCCGTCCGGCACATAGGCGACATGCGCCTTGCCGATGATCGGCACCATGTGGTGCTCGCAGTGGGAGTGGAAGTCGATGTCGCGGACGAGCACCATGTCGTCATAGCCCGAGACGTCCTGGAAGGTCCGGCCGAGAACGTCGCCGGCCTCGAGCCGGTAGCCGCCGAACAGCTCCTCATAGGCCTTCACCACGCGGGAAGGGGTCTCCAGCAGGCCTTCGCGCGTCGGATCCTCGCCGATCCAGCGCAGCAACGTCGCGACCGCAGCCTCGGCCTCGGCCCGGCTCGGCCGGTCGGACTCGCGGTCGTCCGCTGCTTCGGGGAATTTCTTGACGACGGATTCCATGTCGTTGCGCTCCGGTGCCGTGGGAATGCGCGCGGCGATCCACTGCGAGTGATGGTCGGGGTTCTTGGCCGGACGGCCCGCCCGGCCCGCAAGGGAAATCTTCGTCACGCTCATCTCTATCTTCGGTAGCCTGTCAGGACCGCTTGCGTTGCAGCCGACCGCAACGGGCGACTTTCGAACCGGTGCCACGCGTCCTATATAATTTCCGAGCGAACGAATTGACAGGGCCATCGGCGTTTGCGCGATGGATTGGTGTGCATGTGATCGACGACGTCTACAACGCGCGGATACTGGAACTGGCCGGAAACATCCCCCGGGTCGGGCGGCTGGAGGAACCGGATGCCAGCGCGACGGCCCATTCCAAGCTCTGCGGCTCGACCGTGACGATCGATCTGAAGTTGGCGGACGGTGTCGTGGCGGACTTCGCCCACGAGGTGAAGGCCTGTGCCCTGGGCCAGGCCGCGTCGTCGGTGATGGCGAGCCATGTCGTCGGCGCCACGCCCAACGAGTTGCGGGCGACGCGCGAGACGATGCGGCGGATGCTCAAGGAGAACGGTGCGCCGCCGGAAGGCCGCTTCGCCGATCTGAGATTTCTCGAGCCGGTGCGTGAATACAAGGCGCGCCATGCCTCGACCATGCTGACCTTCGACGCCGTGGTCGATGCGCTCGACCAGATCGCCGCCCGCGCAAAGAGCGCCGCGGCGTGATCGTCGCGCGACGGGCATACGCCCGCGCACAAGCAGGGCGGTAGCGTCATGTGCGACGGCCAGCCTCGTGGCGACAGGGACACCATCGCGCCTCCTTCGGTCCCGGACGAGCCAGCGGGGCGCAACTATTCCGCGCCCTGGAGGCGGAGCCCCGGGCGGCTTCTGGGCATCGGGCTGGTGCGCAGCTATCAGCTGACGCTGTCGCCGCTGATCGGCAGCCATTGCCGGCACCTGCCGACCTGCTCGGAATACGCCTTTGAGGCGCTCGCTCGCCATGGCCTGTGGAGTGGCGGCTGGCTCTCCCTGTTCCGCATCGGGCGCTGCGGGCCGTTCGGCACGAGCGGGATCGACAACGTCCCGCCGACGCTGCCGGCCGCCCATCGCTGGTGGACGCCCTGGCGGCTGCTGCGGGCGGGCGATTTACCTGCAGGACAGAGCGCGCCCGGACCCCGCTGACGCTCAGAAGTCGCGCGGGATCCGCAGCACCTGGCCGGGAAAGATCAGGCTCGGGTTGGCGACGATATGCTGGTTCGCCTGGTGGATCACCAGAAACGCGCCGGCATCGTCGTAATAGCGCAGTGCCAGTTTGGAGAGTGTGTCGCCGGTGGTGACCACATGCTGCCAGAACCCGCTGTAGCCTGGCAGGATCAGCGGCCCGTAGAGCACCGGCACCGTGACCGTGGGCGCGGGGATGCCGTCTTCGCCGCCGCTGTCGTCGGACACGGTGACGAACAGCCGGTTCAGGGTGAAGGCCGTGCCGTCGGGAATGTCGACCGCGGCCTGGAACTGCCGGATGGATGTCGAGCCGGCGGAGGCGGAGGCGGAGACTTCGTCATGACCCTCGCCGATGAGGATCGACAGATGGCCTTCGAAGCCAACCGCATTGCCCGCGATCAGGATACGGTTTCCGACAAGGTCGAAAGGCTTCGGCTGCAAGATTTCGATGTTCATCGAACTGGCTCCTTGCATCGGAACGCCGCATCCAAATATATCCCGGCCGAACTCCGCAAGCAATCGGACCCGACTGCTCACGTTCGGCCGGCCCATGCCGGTCACAACAACCACCCGCGACCGTAGGCGGGACTGGAAAGAAAGAGATACATGATGGCGAACGCCGTTTCCCTGTCCTTCCCCGATGGATCCGTGCGCGAATACGACGCTGCGACCAGCGGCCGCGACATCGCCGCCGGCATTTCCAAGTCGCTCGTCAAGAAGTCCGTCGCCTATTCGCTCGATGGCGAGGTGCGCGACCTGTCCGATCCGATCGGGCGCGCCGGCGCGATCGAGATCATCACCCGCGACGATCCGCGTGCGCTGGAACTGATCCGCCACGACGCCGCCCATGTCATGGCCGAGGCGGTGCAGGAATTGTGGCCGGGCACCCAGGTCACGATCGGCCCGGTGATCGAGAACGGCTTCTTCTACGACTTCGCCCGCGACGCCCCCTTCACGCCCGACGATCTGCCGGTCATCGAGAAGAAGATGACGGAGATCATCCGTCGCAACGCGCCTTTCACCAAGGAGGTGTGGTCGCGCGACAAGGCCAAGTCCGTCTTTGGCGAGAAGGGCGAGGCCTACAAGGTCGAGCTCGTCGACGCGATCCCGGAAGGCCAGGACCTGAAGATCTACAGCCAGGGCGACTGGTTCGATCTGTGCCGCGGGCCGCACATGGCCGCGACCGGCCAGATCGGCGACGCCTTCAAGCTGATGAAGGTGGCCGGCGCCTATTGGCGCGGCGATTCCAGCAATCCGATGCTGACGCGCATCTACGGCACGGCCTGGGCGACACAGGACCAGCTCAAGGCCTATCTCCACATGCTGGAGGAGGCCGAGAAGCGCGACCATCGCCGGCTCGGCCGCGAGATGGACCTGTTCCATTTCCAGGAGGACGCGCCGGGCACGGTGTTCTGGCATCCCAAGGGCTGGCGCCTCTACCAGACGCTTGTCTCCTATGTGCGCCGACGCCAGGATGCCGAGGGCTACCAGGAGGTGAATGCACCGCAGCTTCTGGAGCGCTCACTCTGGGAGACGTCCGGGCACTGGGAGAAATACCACGAGGACATGTTCGTCACCGAGACGGAGGACGAGCGGGTCTTCGCGTTGAAGCCGATGAACTGCCCGGGCCACGTGCAGATCTTCAAGCACGGGCTGAAGAGCTACCGCGACCTGCCGCTGAAGATTGCCGAGTTCGGCGCCGTGCATCGCTACGAGCCGTCGGGCGCGCTGCACGGGCTGATGCGCGTGCGCGCCTTCACGCAGGACGACGCCCACGTCTTCTGCACCGAGGAGCAGATCACGGCCGAGAGCCTGAAGATCAACGAGCTGATCCTGTCGATCTATCGCGATTTCGGCTTCGAGGACGTGCTGGTGAAGCTCTCCACCCGGCCCGAGAAGCGCGTCGGATCGGATGAGCTCTGGGACAAGGCGGAAGCGTCGATGCGCGACGTCCTGGCCATCATCGAGGAGCAGGGCAAGGGCCATATCACCACGGCGATCGCCGAGGGCGACGGCGCGTTCTACGGCCCGAAATACGAATACACCCTGCGCGACGCGATCGGCCGGCAATGGCAGGTCGGCACCAACCAGGTGGACTTCAACCTGCCGGGCCGCTTCGGCGCCTTCTACATCGACCGCGATTCGGAAAAGAAGACGCCGGTGATGCTGCATCGGGCGATGCTGGGCTCGGTAGAGCGCTTCATCGGAATCCTGATCGAGAATTGCGCCGGGCACCTGCCGCTGTGGCTGTCGCCGCTGCAGGTGGTCGTCGCGACGATCACCTCGGAGGCCGACGACTACGCCATCGCCGTCGCCGAGGAACTGCGGCAGGCCGGGCTGCAGGTCGAGACCGATCTTCGCAACGAGAAGATCAACTACAAGGTCCGCGAGCACTCCATGGCCAAGGTGCCGGTGATCATGGTCTGCGGCAAGCGCGAGGCCGAGGAGCGGACCGTCAACATCCGCCGTCTCGGCGCCCGCGACCAGACGCCCATGGCCCTGGACGCGGCTGTCGCCGCGCTCGCCGACGAGGCGGTGCCGCCGGACCTCAAGCGGCGCCAGCAGGCCCGGCGCGCAGCCGCCTGAGACAGGATTGCAACGGGTCGCGGACAAGACGCCGCGGCCCGTTTCTGTCATCGGCGCGTCATCGATCGGCGGCTATGGACGGGAAAACGGTTCATGGCCCCTGCCGATGCGAAGCGCGACCCATCTGACCTATGCGAGGCCCTCCGACAGGCTTGTACGCCGTCTCGCCATCCGGTCGATGGAGGAACTCTCCGGCCGCCGCCGTCTGGCCCGCCTCTATGGCATCTGGCAGCGGCACGTGGCATCGGGCGACGCGCCGGCCTTCGCCATGATGCTCGACCTGATGCGGATCCGGCTGCGCATGCGGGGCCGGTTGCCGGACCCGGCGTCGCTGCCCGAGCGGCTGGTGATGGTGGCCAACCATCCCTTCGGCATCGGCGACGGCGTCGCGATGCTGGCCCTGGCGGAACAGATCGGCCGTCCGTTCCGCATTCTCATCAATGCCGACCTGATGAAGATCCCGGAAATGGCGGTGTTCGGCCTGCCGGTCTCCTTCGAGGATACGCGCGAGGCGATGGCGGCCAACATGGCGACGCGGGTCGAGGCGATCCGGCTCCTGGCCGAAGGCACGACGATCGTCGTCTTTCCCGCCGGCGGCGTCGCGACTGCTCCGCGCATCTTCGGCGAAGCGGACGATCTTCCCTGGAAGCAGTTCACGGCGCGGCTGATCAAGTCCGGCGGTGCCGCCGTCCTGCCGATCCATTTCGACGGGCAGAACGGACCGCTGTTCCATCTCGTCAGCAAATGGTCGATGACGCTGCGGGTGGGGCTGCTCATCGGCGAGTTCCGCCGGCGCTACGGGGGCACCATCGACCTGACCGTCGGTCGGGTGATTCCCTTCGAGGAACTCTCGGCGATCTGTGACCGTCGGATGCTCACCGAGCGCCTGCGACAGGCCGTATTCTCGCTGTCCCAACCCGACCATGCCGGTGGCAGCATGCTGGAGCCGATCGCGGCCTGACATTGCCCGGCGTCGCGGCCCAGCGCTCGCCGCTGCCGGCAGCGGCCTAGTCGCCCGAACCGGCCAGCGGGTCGGCGGTATCCGCCAGATCCGACGTCAGCACTTCCACGTCCGTGTTCTTGCCGGCTTCCACCGCGAAGGCGCGCTGATAGACCTTGTCGTTGTTGCGGGCCACGATGACGTAGTCGCCGGACGCCAGCACCATGGACGGAAAGGCGCCGACGCTCTCGCGGACCGGATCGCCGGAAGCCGTCGTGACCGACCAGGCCGTGTCCGCGATCGCCTCGCCGCCCGCTTCGCGGACCAGCTTCATCGTCAGCAGTGCGGCCCGGTGCTGCAGCGTGGCGTCCGTCACCTTGCCGGGTTCGACACGGATCTCGGCCCGTACCGAAGCGTTCACCGAGCCGTAGCTGGAGACGACGTGGTAGGTGCCGGCGTTCAGTCGCAGCACCTTGCTGGGAGGTACGTCGTTGGCGATCAGGGCGCGGTCGCTTTCGTTCTCGGCGTCGCTGTAGACGTCGAAGGACAGGCGGCTCGGATCGATCGTCTGGCCATCGCCGACCATGGCGTCGAGCCGCAGGCCGCCGGCATTCAGCGTGATCGTCTCCTGGGTCTTCACGCCGGTGAAATCGATCCGCTTGACGACGCCCGCACGGCCGAAGCCGACATGCAGGATGTAGGAGCCGGCCGGAACCTCGAAATTCGCCTCGCTGCTCTGGGACGATGCGATCAGCGTCGCCCGTCCGTCGATCGCCGGGATGGCCGAGAACAGCCGCCAGACGAGACCGTTGGGGATCGGATCACCATCCTCGGTCAGCCGCGCCTTCAGCGTCAGCGTGGCGCGCGAGCGGATGATGTCCTGGCTCGGCATGTTTTGGGGGGCGTAGGCCGGCAGGCCCGGCAGCTCGATCTTCGGCGCTATCGGCGATCCTGGCGGCACGGGCAGGGCGATCGGGTCGAAGCGCTGCAGCCCGCGGTTCAGCGAGGCACCGACATCGCTGGCATTGGGCAGCAATTCGTTGGCCGAGGGCGAGACATAGGCCCCCGGCTTGCGGGGCTCGCCGAATAGCCCGCCGCTGTCGCGGTCGAGAAGCGACGGAATCGGGATGTCCTGCGCAAGACCCGGGCCTGCCGCGACCAATACCGCACTGATGATCGCCACAAGACGGGCATCGACCGCCACGAACCAGACCCCTGTTTTCAACTGACCCCGCCTCTCATGACCCCAGATGATGGACGAATTCAAGGCGGATGGTCCAGGCGATACAGATTCGTCGCCGCCCGCCGCGAGTATCGCCGACAACCGGCGTTTGATCTGGCGCGCGCCAGGGTCTAGCTGAGGGCCGCATTACTTGAGGACGCTGCCTTGACCGATACGACAACCTTCCTGGCCACCCGCCGCTCGATCCCGATTCCGCTGCTTGCCGCACCGGCCCCTGAGGGCGCCGAGCTCGACGACATCCTGCGGATCGCGGCACGGGTTCCCGACCACGGCAAGCTCGCGCCCTGGCGCTTCATTCTCTATCGCGGCGAAGCCGCGGTCGATCTGGGCGCGGCGCTGGCCGATCTGGCCCAGAACCGCGAAGGCGCCCCGCTGAGCGAAGCGCGCCAGCGTGCCGAATCGACGCGCCTCAGCCGCAGCCCGCTGGTCATCGGTGTCGTCTCCACAGCCCGCGAGCATGTGAAGATCCCGATCTGGGAACAGGTTCTGTCGGCCGGTGCCGCCGCCATGAACCTCGTGACGGCCGTCCACGCGCGCGGCTACGGCGCCAACTGGGTGACCGAGTGGGTGGCGTATGACGACGATGCCAAGGCGATCCTCGGCATCGCGGCGGACGAGAAGGTGGTGGGGTTCGTCCATGTCGGCACGCCGCAGGAGCCGCCGACGGAGCGTCCGCGGCCCGATCTCGGCGACATCGTCACCGAGGCGCGGGCGAGGGACGCAGGCTGATGCTGTTCTACGAGCCCGAGCGCGGCGATCACGGCCTGCCGCACGATCCCTTCAAGGCGATCGTTTCGCCGCGGCCGATCGGCTGGATCTCGACACGTGCCGGGGACGGCACGGCCAATCTGGCGCCCTACAGCTTCTTCAACGCGGTGAGCGACCATCCCAAGCTGGTGATGTTCGCCTCCGCCGGGTTCAAGGATTCGGCCGACATCGCCATCGAGACCGGCGAGTTCGTCGCCAATTTCGTGACCGGCGATCTCGCCCAGGCGCTCAACCGGACCTCGGCGCCCGCACCGCGTGGCCGCAGCGAATTCGAGCTGGCCGGCTTGACCGAGGCGCCATGCCGTCTCGTGGCGGCGCCGCGTGTTGCCGAGAGCCCGGCGGCGCTCGAATGCAGGGTGACGCAATCCTTTCAGCCGACCGACATCGACGGTAAGCCGTCGGACTGGGTCATGGTCATCGGGCAGGTCGTCGGCATCTATATCGACGAGGCGATCCTGCGCGACGGGATGCTCGACATGGCTCTCGCGCGGCCATTGTCCCGCCTTGGCTATCTCGACTACGCGGTGACGGGCGAGGTCTTCCAGATGCGCCGGCCGAGCCGCGAGGATGCCGGCGACGCCTGACCGGACCTCTTGCATCGGTCACCGCGCGGCGCGCATCGCTGTGCGCCCGATCCGCCGGCATGGTTGACGCTTCGTCGAGCGACATGGTGAACGAAACCTAAACCTTTGCTGGGCACTATCGTCTGCAACAGTCGGTAGCGGAGCAGAGGTCGCGTTTCCCATGATCGTCCAGCGGTTCGTCAAATGGTGCGAGACGGCGACGAGCTCGCAGCGCGCTGAAGGTGCGGCGATCCTTTCCCGCGCGCTCGTCGACGGGCGGATCACCGAAGAGGAACGGCCGGGTGCGGACGCTGCGCTGATCCTGCTGCTGGACGATCCGTCGCCCAAGGTCCGCCATGCAATGGCGATGGAACTGGCCGATGGGCGCGGTGCACCGCGGGCCGTGCTGCGGGCGCTCTGCGAAGACAATGACAGCATTGCCTGCATCGTCGCCGGCCGCTCGCCGGCACTGTCCGACGACGATCTCATCGACCTCGTGGCGACGGGCTCTAACGCCCTGCGCGGCGCCATCGCCGGTCGTCGTCTGGTCTCGACCCGCGTCGCGGCAGCCCTGGCGGAACTCGCCGACGCCGCCAATTGCGTCGTGCTCCTCGCCAATCCGGGCGCCGGCATCGCCGGCATCAGCTACCGCCGCCTGGCCGAGCGCCATGGCGACATCGCAGCCGTCCGGGGTGCACTGATGGCGCGCAGCGATCTGCCGTCGACCGTCCGCCAGACCCTCATCCTGCGTACGGGGCAGGCGCTGGCCGAGCTGCCGATGCTGCGCAATCTCATCGGCGGCGAACGCGCCGACCGCCTGGCCTTCGAAGCATGCGAGAGGGCGACGGCGCTCCTGGCGGACAATATCTGCGAGGGCGAGGTGGCGGCCCTCGTCGAGCATCTGCGCGCCAGCGGCCAGTTGAACGTGGCGTTCCTGCTGCGCACCGTCTGTGGCGGCAACATCGATCTCTTCGCCGCCGCACTCGTACGACTCTCGGCCATGTCGGACCGCCGGGTGCGCACCATCCTGGCCGACGGTCGGCAGAGTGCGTTCCGTACGCTCATGGCGGCCGCCGGGCTGCCTGCGGCCTCGGCGCCGCTGTTCCGCTGCGCCGTCGCCGTCTGGCGGGACCTGGCCGTAGGGCGCCTGTCCGTCGCCGTGGAGGATGTCCCGCAAGTGATCATGCAGCGCGTCGCCGGCTCCTTTGCCGACTTGCGCGGCGAAACCGGCTTCGACGAGATCATGCGCTTCCTGCATCGCCTTGCCGGCGAAACCAGCCGCGATGCGGCCCGCCAACGCGCCCGCCAGCTCGCCGCATAGCGCGCCGTGCGACCAACAGGACGCAGAGGTACGCTCAGGCGTATGGAATCGGTTCCGCCAGACCGCAGGGCCAGGAGTCAGTAGCGGAACTGTTCAGCCAGGATCCGCTCGTCCCAGGAATGGTCCGAATCGAACAGGATCAGCCCGGTGTCGTTCATCGATTCGCGGATGGTGATGCGCCGGACCGACTTCACCTCGGTCGCGTCCGCCACCGCGTTGACCGGCCGCTTCTCGGGCTCCAGCACCGTGATCTCCACCGTCTGGTGGTTGGGCAGGAGCGCGCCGCGCCAGCGGCGCGGGCGGAAGGGGCTGACCGGGGTGAGGGCGAGCAGCGGCGCGTCGACCGGGATGATCGGCCCTTGCGCCGAGAGATTGTAGGCGGTGGAGCCGATCGGCGTCGCCACCATCACACCGTCGCAGACCAGCTCNCCGGGGTGAGGGCGAGCAGCGGCGCGTCGACCGGGATGATCGGCCCTTGCGCCGAGAGATTGTAGGCGGTGGAGCCGATCGGCGTCGCCACCATCACACCGTCGCAGACCAGCTCTTCCAGCCGCACCTGGCCGTCGATGGAGATCTGCAGCTTGGCGGCCTGGTAGGACTGCCGGAACAGCGCGACCTCGTTGATCGCCAGCGCCGAATGCGTGACGCCCGCCGCGTCTTCCGCAGTCATCGTCAGCGGATGGATGGTGTTCTCCGCCGCCTCGGCCAGCCGTTCTCGCAGTCCGGTTTCCCGGTAGTGGTTCATCAGGAAGCCGATCGTGCCCTTGTTCATGCCGTAGATCGGGATGCCGCTGTTCATGAAGCGGTGCAGGGTCTGCAGCATGAAGCCGTCGCCGCCGAGCGCGACGATGATCTCGGCGGTCTCCGGCCGGTCGTTGCCGTAGAGCGCCGACAGGCGCTGTGCGGCTTCCTGCGCGGAGGCGGTCTCGCTGGCCAGAAAGCTGAGGGACTGGGGAATGCGTCGCATCGATGGGTGGGCACTTCTGAGACGGAGGCGGGCAGGGCGCGAAGACGGCCCCTTCAGGACGTAACCCGTCCCGCGCCGCAGGCCAAGCGTGGCCCGATGCGCGCTGCCGTGAAAATCCCGCTGCAAAGCGCTGAGCGATATGCTATGGCGCAGCCGCGCCGGATTAGCTCAGCGGTAGAGCAGCGGTTTTGTAAACCGAAGGTCGGGGGTTCAATCCCCTCATCCGGCACCAATAATTTCATATACTTAGCGGCATGCTCGCCCAATTCCATGTCGCGTTCATGTTGCAGCCAGTTCCCTTGATTTGCAGGGGTTTACCGTTACCCTCGGCAACTCCACGCGACATGGGATGCGACATGGCGAGGACGCGGACATCTGAATATCCTGCAGAAGTGTCAGGGTCATAGTTTCAAGAGCTTGATACGCTAGAGTGCCGATCATGAGCGAAACGACAGACAACGTCATTGGGGTCTTCACGATCGATCAGGCTGCCCGCCTGACCGGCGTGAGCAGGCGTCAACTCGCCTCTTGGGAGCGCGATGGTTTCTTCTCGCCAAGCATCGTCTATGGCGAGAAGGGAGCGCATACGCGCCTCTATTCGTTCCGCGACCTTCTTTCGCTGAAAGTGCTCAACCAACTTCGCAATGACACGCGCATTCCGATGGACCATCTTCGGGAGGTCAAATCGGATCTAAGCCATCTCGGCGACGATATGTGGGTGCGGAGCACACTCTACCTTCTCGGCAGGCGCGTTGTCATTCAACGCGACGACGACACGCGCCATGAGGCCGGATCAGGCCAAGAGGTTCTGCAAATTCCACTGAAGGTCATCGTCGGCGGAATGCGCGAGCGGATTCGTGAGATGAACGAAAGAAGTGATGACGAGATCGGGAGGATCGATCGAACTCGAGGGATAGTAGGCAATCGGCCCGTCATAGCTGGTACCCGAATTCCAGTATCAACCATCAAGGAATTCGACGCGGCTGGTTATACCGTCCCACAAATCCTTGCCGAGTATCCGATCCTCGACAGAAGAGACGTTGAGGCCGCCATCGCATTCGAGGACAAGCGCTGCGCCGCATGAGATTTTTGCTGGATGAAGGAGTTCCAGTGTCAGTGGGCAACGTCCTCGCGCAAGCGGGACATGACGTTGTATTCTTCAATAGCAGCGGTTTGACCAAAAGTACGCCGGATCCCGTTGTCTGCGCAGCAGCGGAAGCCAGTGACGCCGTGCTCGTGGCTGCTGACAAAGATATGAAGACGCTGGCACGCGGGCACGGGATCACCAAAGCTCGGTTCAAGACATTGGGCCTGATCAGGTTTGAATGCCCCAAGCCGATGGCATCCACACGGACAGCAGATGCCGTCTCCTTGATCGAGCACGAGTGGGACAAGGTGAAAGAGGGGCGCTGTGATCGGCTATACATCGTGCTCGGTGAGGGCATGATACGCACCCATCGGTGACTTCGGATCTTCAGCCATCCGCAGTCGATTGGCGTCGGCGGTCTCGGCCGTCGTTGCCGGGCGCTTGCATCCCGCACGCGCGCCTGCTTCCTGTAGATTTCCTGCGGCTGGCTCAGTGGTATTTGGGGGCACGATGGAGTTGAACGTGGACTGGCAGGTGGTCGGAGCTCTGGCGTCGGCTGTGGCCGCCGGATGTGCAGCTTTCGCCGCATGGGTTGGTCCCGTGCGGGCCGCACAAGTTGCCGAAACCCTTCGCCAGAAGCACTACGACGAATCCGAAGAGCGGCGGGTCAAGCTGCACGTGTTTGCGAGCCTTCTTCAGGATAGGCGCAATTGGCTTTCGTCCCTTGAAGGCGTTCGCGCTCTGAACACTGTCGACCTCGCGTTCCGAAAATCCCCAGAGGTGAGGGAAGCGTGGGCGCGATATCAGCAGACGCTTTTGAATGGCGGTGCCCTATTCCCCGATCACGAAAAGGAGCACCGGGAAGATTCGCTTTTGGCTGAGATGGCTCGAGACCTGGGTGTTGGCACTGAGATTCGTGGGTCGGACCTCGGCCGTTATCCAAACCCTGGATGGCGAAGTAAGCTCAGCTTGGCTCAAATGCTCCAAGCTGAGGCAATAATCGTTGATGCTGGGAATAGGCAGAGGACTGCCGCCCCGGTGCACGACGGTGAGACTGCCGAGACAACGCCGGAGGAAGATGCGCCGGCTGCTGAGCCGGGGATCACGACGCCGTCCCGGTAGCCGCACCAGGGGTGTCGGTCATGCTGCTTCGCGGGTCGCCATAGCAGCCTCCAGGCGCGCATACAGCAGCCCGCGCAGGGTATGCCGCACCGGCCACGGCCGAAGCGCTACAGCGCTCTCCCTGAGGCTCCTGAGCGGGATTGCGTCGAAGGCGTCGAGCAGAGCCCCGCCGGCATCCCGCCAGTCCTTGCGCGCCGCCAGGATGTCGCTGATGGCGAGGATGGTCTCGCTCCACATCTCATCGCGGTTCGCCCGGGTCTCCCGGATGCACCGGACGACGGTGACGAGGTGTCCCTCGCCATGCTCGGCGACGATCGCCTTGAAGGCCCCGCGGGCGTGGGTCTCGTTCGGCCCCCGGCGGCGCCAGGTCGGAATGATCCGGATGCCGAGCTGATCGGCGAGGACGTCGAGGCGACCCTTCGGCCGACATGTCTTCGGCGTAGCGTCGATAACCAAACTCATCGTCGGATATCCTCATCGACTAGAAATTCTTATCGACGTTGTAGAACTGCGCCGGGGGTCGGCAACTCACCTATCCGCAGCGTTCTTCCATCGCCGAATTGAGAGCATGCCACCAGAGACCGATTGCACGGTTCTCTGCCTCCGGGAGAACGATCCCGGCATCCTTGTAATTCTGGTTGTCGTTGGTGCGGACGAAGTCGAAGAGCTCGCCCTCGGTGTCCTCGATCTTGTATGCGTCGCTGAAACCGGAGGCGTTGCCGTTCAGGGCTGCGAAACTCCCGGACGCGCCGACCACATTCATCGAAGGCTCCGCGCATGCGATGACCACGGCGTCGCCGACGAACGGCCAGGGCTCATCCGTGAGCATGTCGCCCCGGTCGATGCGTTCAACTGCGATGACCGGAAGATCCAAGTACTGGGCACTTGAGGAGACGAAGCGGGCGGGGTCCGATTGATCATCCTGAGCGACGGCAGGTCCGACCACCCCCGGCGCCATGACGATGACGGCCACTGCGAAGATGATTTCCCTCGTGGATCTGAATGCAGTCATTGCGTGCTGTCCTCTCACTGCTGGTGATCGAGTCCTTGATCATAGCCCAACCCGGAGCGTCGAGCGCGACACGCTGGACAGGAGGCCACCACCCTCGCTCTCGCCGAGCTGGAAGGTGACAGCCGCCCTCATGGCACCCGTGTGAATTAGTGGGTTGCTGCTGCCCTTCTGGCGAATGGTCGAGGGCGCGTTGGGCGGCGATCGCAGGGCGGTGATCTCCTGCTGCACGTGGCCCTGAGCCAGGATGCCAAGGCGCGACAGGATAGCCTCGCGGGAAGCCGCAGGGCGCCCGCCGGCGATCGCCTTCACGATGCCGCGCAACTCGGCCTTCATCGCGTGCTGGTACCTGTTCCTGTTCGCTCGGAATGCCATCGATAACGCCGGGCGCGCCGGGATCGTGCGGGTGCCGAAGTGCGTGTAGACGGCACGCTCAAGGATTCCAGTATCGGTCCCCGTCGGCCATCCAATTTTCACACTGTCGGGACCGCTAGACAGGGATCGAAGCGAGACGAGCGCCTGGGCGAGCTTGTAGGGGCTCTTCCTCGTAAGCTTCGCAATCGGGCGCGGGGCCATGGCTACGGCGCTGCGGCAGATGCGGCCACTCCAGGTCGGGTCTGGACCGCCGCCTGGCCAACAGCCCTGCCGACGGCCGCGCCGACCGCTGCCGGCGCCTGACTGGCCTCCTGGACGTTCACAGTAACCTGTGGCGCACCGACATTGACGCTCTGGTTCCTGTTGTCGGTGTTCGCGATCGACTGATTGAGTGCGGCGGCTGCTGCCGGCCCCTGCATTGCCTCGAAGTGGGCGGCCATGTTGGCGAGGCCCTGCTGAAGGGCCGCAGCATTCACATCGGAGGTTCCGCCAGCCGTTGCAGAGAACGACTCGTCGATCCGGGGCATGCGGGCGACAGCATCGGTGACTGTGTTGCTGGCGGCGATGATGGCGTCCGTGGCGGTTTTCAGGAGGACCTGGCCCGACGAGTCGAAGAGCGGGTCCGATGCCTTCACATCGCCTCGGCCTTCTGCGGCCAGGCGCTGCCCCGCGAGTTCATTTGCCTGATACCGCCAGAGGTCCGGGTCTTCCTCCTGCAAGCTCGATGTCAGCCGCTGGATCTCACGCCACTGATCATAAAAACCTTCCACGCCGCGGCGGCGAAGGCCCTCTTCCTGTGCCGCATCATCGGAAAGATCGTCGGCGAGAGAGCCAAGGACCCCACCCGCCGCCGGCGCCAGGGTGGATCCGAGTTCTGTCTTGAACCTCTTCCACGCCCCGAGAGTGCGATCGATATCGGTCTGGGTGTTGGCTAGGACCCGTTCGAGATCGGGAGCGATTGTGCCGCTCGCGTCCTGTATCGACTTCTCGAACCCGGCAAGCTTTTCGCGGTTGCCGACCAAGGCCCGCATGCCCTGGGCAACCTGCACGTCGGTGAACAGGGTGTTGATCTGGTCCATGTTCCCCTGCAACGCCTTGGCGGTCGCTGCGATGAAGGAATCCATGCGGTCCATGCCGGCCAGCATGTTGGTTTCCATCTCGGCCGGGAGATCGATGCCGAAATCGGCGAAGCTCTTCCTCGTCTGCTCCACGTTGAGCTTGGCCATGACGTTTTCGAACCGGTTCGCCGCCTCGGCCGACGTCCCGGTCTCGAGCCTGACGGTCTGCAACAGCGAGACGAGTTTCGACAGCCCTTCCGTGCCTTCGTAGCCGAGAGCCTTGAACGCCGGGGCAAGGCTCGGAAGCTCGCCGGCCATGTCCTTCAGTTCGAAGGCGCCTTCCTTGCCGCCCTTCGCGAGGATGTCGAAGGCGAGCTGCATCTGGTCGCCCGCGATCCCGAAGTTCTCGGCGATCGTGACGGCCGAGTTCGCGATGTCGGTCGGGGCTGAATCTGTCGCCATGGCCGTGCCGAGGATCGCCGGCATCATGGACATGGATTTTTCGAACTCGACGTTTTTTGCGATCAGCGCATCAAGCGCCCGCACGGGCTGGTCGAGACCGTCATAGCCCATATCGTCGGCCATGGACTGGAGCTGCCGGCGCGCATGGGCCATCCGCTCGTCAGCCACCTCGGCGCTGTTGCCGATGTAGGTCAGGGTCCGTTCGACGCCGGCAAATTCACGAACCGCAGCCGCGCCAACAGTTGCCATAGCGCCGCCGGCTACCGCGCCCATCCTCGCCAGCTTGCCGACCATCGCGCTGGCGCTTCCCTCGACGCCTTTGAGGCCCTGCTCGAATTTCTTCCGCTCGCCATCGCCCTCGTACTTCAGGCCGAGCATCACGACGAGTGAGTCCAGAATGGTCATCAGGCGGCACTCCGCAGTTCAGCGTGGGCCATCATCGCCGCAACGGTGCGCCCGGTGATGGATTGACGATCGAGGGGGCCACCGGCTTCCCAGAGGCATCCGCAGCCGAGGCACGGGCCCGAGCTAGGCCTCGGTGGAAGCAGGGGCTCAAGCGTCTTCGGAAACATGGTGAAGGCCACGAACATGACGGCCATGCTCCGGCTGATCTCGCTCCCCGTCTCGTTGTTGCGGGCGTAGTGGATCACCAGCGACTTCAGGGTCTCGGCCGACATGGCGGGGCCCTGGGCGAGTTCCGCCTCGGCGACCACTGCGGTGATGCCAGCGCACGACCGCAGCACGATCGCGTAGGCGACAGCGCGGCGGCGTAGGCCGAGGGCACGCCGCTCCTCCGGGGAGGCGGGACGAAGCGCGGCATACTCCCCCTCGAGGAGATCGAGATCGGCGATCGGCGTCAGGGACTGCATGAGGATCCCTTCCATGGTCAGGCTCCAATTCTGCAATGAGATCCGGCACGGCCGCGGTCGACGATCCCGACGTGATTTCCGGTGATGCCGCGCTGGACGGCGTCGTAGGCCTGGCCGTCGGCGGTGGTGCCCGAGGTCCATTCGATCTGCGACACGTACCCGCAGGACAGTTCCGACGTGCCGGCCTGAATCCTTGCGATGGCGGCCGCGTCCTGGACGATGATGGTGGCGGTCACGAATTCGCCCGCCCGGCCGACTTCCTCGCCGACGGTGCCAACGGCATCGCGCCGCCAGGTCGAAGACGAAACCGGGTCGACGGGATGCCCGATCGTGACCGGCGCATTGGCGAAGGACCGGAGCGCTTTTGTCCGGAAGACCTCGGTCACTGGCCGGAAAACCCGCACCTTCTGAAGTTCGGGACGGTCGAGCTCGTCACCGCGATATTCGTAGACGCCCGCCCGTGCCAGCTTGGCCCGTGCCACCAGATAGCCGGCGGCCGTGATCCGCACTCCATCGACGGGCGAGACATCCAGGAAGAGCATCGATCAGGCCTTCCAGGCGTTCGACGTGCGGCTGCACATCGCCTGATAGGAGGCCTCGCTCTTCGCCGCGTCATCGTCCATGCCGGCAGCCTTGGCGTCGGCGAAGGCCTGCGCATAGGCGTGGTCGGCGGCATCCTTGACGCTGTCGGCGACATTCGTCTGCTGCGCCGTGCCCTTCCACTCATTGCGGTCGCGGTCCTTCATCGTCTGGTAGGCGGTATCGCTCACCTTCCAGCCGTCGGAGATCCGCTGCTCATAGTTGGCCTGGCCGTTGTCGGCGCCGCTGGCAGAATCCATCATCATGGCCGAGGTCCGGACGCTGGAGCCATCTTTCACGATGCCCTCGGCACCGCACGAACACACCGGACCGGTGCACACACACTTCGCGGTCATGCCGCTTCTCCTTGCTTGGAATTTCCGACCGGCGAGGCGAGCGCATCCGGAGACCTCGCCGGTCCTGGACGCGGCTTCGGTGTTAGATGCACCTTCTCCGCATTCGTGGTTTCGGGATCGAAGACGCGGGTGCCGGCGATCGAATTATCCCGTCCCCAGATCATCTCAGGGCGTCCGGTCCTCGAGAACGACGGGATGTCCATCCGCACCAGTGGTCGGGACGAGTGGTGCCACCCCGGGCGGGCGTGCTGCTCGACACCCATGATCCGGTTCCCGCCGGCAGGAAGCCTGTAGTTCGCGGCATCGACTTCACGATCAGCGGCAGCAACCTCCTCGAGGAGAGCCCCGAGCTTGTTCGCCAGGTCCCGATACTCGGCCTTCAGACGGGCCGACGCGGCGTCGCGCTTGGCGATCGCCGCCTTGTAGATCTTGGTGAGCTGGGCCTGTTCCTCGGCCTCCTTGAACTCGCCGAGTTTCTCGCGAAGCACCGCGGCGGCCTTCGTCATCCGCTCCTGGATGAAGCTGGCATCTTCCACGGCCTTCCGAGCCGCGGCGATCTCACCATCGGACAGGAGAGGATCGAGGGCGCGCTCCCGGGCTTCGTCATGGTCGGCGACGGCCTGCTTCGATGCGGCCTCGGCTTCGAAGATCAGGCTTTCGACGCCCTGGCTCTTGCCGGCCTTGATCGCGGCCTGGATTCGTTCGTTCAACGGCTTGTCCATCAGGCGAACTCCTCCCGCTTGGAGCGCTGCGCCTGCTTCGCCTTGATGGCGGCCGCGGCTTCGGCATTCCGCTCATAGTTCGTCTTCGGCACCTCGATCCCGGCGGCGCGGGCGCGTTCGGCGATGAGTTGCTCGATCAAGGCGAAGGGCTGGGTCCCCTCGGTCGCGGCGAGCTTCGTCAGCGCGTCACGGAACCCGGCCTTGGTGAAACCGGAGACCTGGAGGGAAACAGTCCGCTCGGGATCGCCCGACGGCTCCCGCTTCTTCATTTCATCAGTGATGACGACCACGGGGGTCTCCTTTGATTTTGAGGTGCGATAGGGAAGGCATCAGGCTGCCTCGCTCTGAAGGTCGCCGACCCGGAACACGCCAGGGAAAGATGCACCCGAACGTGCCAGCTTCTCCGCCGCGGCAGTGATGACGAATTCATTCGGGGTAATGCCGGCGCGATTGGCGGCATCGAAGAGCGCGGACCGGAATGCGGGAATAACGCGGGCGCCGTTCAGGAAGAGCTGAGCGGACGCAACTTCTGGTCGGGAAGGACCGGGCATCGAAAAATCTCCCTCATTGATCGGCCATCATTCGACCACATGAGGAATCTCGGGTTTAGCGGACACGTCCTGCCATCTGCGGACTGTGAGATCGCCTATTTCACCTAGGGACGAGGACCGGACACCATGTCGACCACAGATTACCCTGACCTCGAAATCAACATCGACGATATCCTCGAAGAGAGTTCAGAGGAGAAGAAAGGGGATCCGCTTCGGCCCGGGGCGAGCCCTGTCCCGGGCAGCAGAGGAGCACGGACAGATATGGCGACTGATCAGACTTGGCGTATCGATGGTGGCCTCGACGGGATCGGCGAGGATCTGGAAAATCGCGTTCGGAGCTGGAGAAACATGGTGCTGCTCCTGAAGCAGCACCGTCCACAGCTCGAGACCGCAGCGGCAGAGCGCGAAAAGCTGATCAAGGCTCTGGAGCGTCTTGTGCCCGAAGTTGTTGAAGTCGACTCGACGCTAAGGGCGGCGTTGGCGAAGACCCAGTCTGGCGACCTCTCCGACGATCTAGCCGGTCACTTCAGCAAGAACCTGAGGGCTCTCGAAGAACTGGAAGAGGTTGCGGAGGCCCTCACGGGCAATCTCGTCTGGATGCGATCCGTCTGGGAGCAGTATGCGCGAACCATCGTCCAGGCGCAGACAATGCGTGAGCAGATGGAAAGGAGCGGGAACCGAAGCTAAAGCGAAGCGAGCCCGAGATGTTCGGCGTAGCGGCGCACCCGCTGCGCCTCGAAATTCCCGCGCCGCAACTCCTCGATCGCCTGCCCGTCGCCGTACAGCTTTGCCTCTAACGCCACCGCAGAGATCTCCCAGGACGAAGTCGGACTGGTCCGCCGTCCTATTCCGTCGGCCCGGCACCAACGCGAGATCGTTTTTTCTGACTTGCCGGTTCGGTAGACAGCTTCCTTCAAGCTGATGATCTCGCCCGGCCGCATCAGCACAGGCAGGGGCGCGCCGGAGGGGCCGGTCATCATTAGCCTCCCTGCCGCATCCGCCAGAATCGGTTGCTCTCTTCCCCGGTTCCTATGCTCCAGGCGTCAATCCTGTAGCCGCTGCCCTTCGTCTTCAGGGTCGATAGCACCCCCGCCACCGAATTGGCGACGTCGTCGTGGCCACCCGGCGCATGGTCGATGGAATCCTTGCCCGATCGCGACGTCCGGCGCTCGAGCCCGACGATCTGTGAGACGATCCGATCATTCTCCAGGAGGTCGACCTCACCGCTGTTCAGGTACGGCAGAAGATCGCGGTACAGGTCCGATTTCGGGCTGGCCGACGGCTCGTAGGTGATGTGGTGGTTCCTGAAGGCCTCGCGGGGCCACTCGCCGGCATACCGGTCACCGACGATCCTGCTGACACGGTAACGCTTCAGAAGCTCGGCGTAGTTCGCCACGACCGCCTCAGGGCTGAAGGGCGGCTTGGTCTCCCGCACGGCGTCCAAAATGGCGATCCTCTTGGACCCGGTTCCTTCCAGATGCCCGATGGCCAGCGTGAAGCTGTCGGCGCTACCGCCCGACGGATCCACGAAGGCCTTGTATTGGACCGTCGACAGAGGCGCCCGCTCATAGACCCCGAGCGACACGCACGCCTCGACCACCTCCCTGGTGACGAAGGCTTCGATGTCCGTCCGGAATTCGGCCAGGTATTCCGCACGAGCCGAGGACTCGTCCCGCTCCATTGCCCGGTCCACTACCTTCTGAGGCAGGGACGGGTTCAGCGTGCGGGATGGCGCCTGCGCCACGAGGATGAGCGGATCGCCTTTCAGACCGAAGTGCCGGCGCCAGTTGGTGTAGACCTCGCCGCGGCGGGCGTAGGGCGACGAGATCACAATCAGCGGGCCGCCGGTGGTGGCTAGGGCCGGCCGGATGGCGTTCAGGATCTCGGTGTCAGGTTTCGCGGAGTTGTCCGACCTCCAGAAAGCCGCCTCGTCGCCGATCGCCGCCACCGCGGTGATGCCGCGCGCGGTTCTGTAGCTGGCCGGCCTGACCTCCAGATCGACGCCGGTGCTCAGACTGATCGTCTCAGCCGTCTTGTGCGTCACCAGCCCGGCGAGCATGGGCACGGTCTCGAAGATGCCGGCAGCATACCCATAGGCGACCGCTGCCTGACGGGTGGACGCGGCCATGAAGGGGATCACCCCGCGCTCGCCCTGGGCCAGCTTCTGAGAGTGGTCGACGAAGGATCCGAAGTAGGTCGCGAGGACGGCCGCAGCGCGCGTCTTGCCCCCACGACGGCCGACCACAGCCCAGAACTCCTCGACCATTTCCATGGGCTCGACCTCGCGCCCGGTGAGGGCCGTGAAGATCGCGCGCTCCTCGTCGTCGAGGCGCTCGCCCATGATGGCGATGAGGAGGGCCCGCCACGCCTTCCACGTGTCGCCCGGCATCACGCTCCCGAGGAGGTGAGGATCCGCCAGGGCTTCGCGCATCGTGATCAGGGCGCTCAAGCGGCGGATCTCCCGCCGAGGTAGCTGGCAAGGTCAGGAGCTTTCGGCTTGGCGGCCTGCGCCTTCACGCCGATGTCCTTCATCATCCGGGCCAGGGTGTTCGACAGCCGCACGAGCTGCTCGGCGTCGACCGGCTCGCCCCTGACGATGGCGGACTGCATCCGCTCGGCCTGGATCATCACGCCGGCCGCGTGACGGACCATCGCGCGCTGCGGTTCGGTGAGAGATGCTTCGCCGCCAAGCTCGTCGGAGAGGGAACGCACCAGGTCTCGGAAGCGGCGTGCGGATGCGCTGCGGCCATCCACTCCGGCAAGCAGCCGCGTTCCATTCGATACCGCCGCACGAGAGGCGGAGGATCGGCCTGCGAAGGAGGGTGCAATCGTGTCCATGTCCGAAGAAATGAACCGATTTCGGCGGCACTTCAACGGCATTTACGCGGGCTAGACTGGTGCTACTTCACCGGCTGCATGTTGTTGCATCTACACGCGCTTAGTTGCTCAAGACGAGGATGTGATATTTATTTACTCAGGCCTGTGGAAATCCCTCACGAAGTCGCCTGGAGCACCCGGGACACCTGCATGGCGCTCCATTTAACCCCGCCACGCGCCGTCGGGATGCCTCGCTCCGTCAGCCCTTTTGCGAGCCCATTGAGGCTGGTGATCCCTTCCTTGCGCAGATCCTCGATCACTGGCACCAGATCAGCCGCCCGGGCCTTTGCCTTCGTCGTGGCGGCTTTCCTGCCGGCAATGCGGGCCTCAGCAGTGAGCGTGCTGCCCCGGAAGCCACCGAGCTTCGTTCCGCGTGCCTTCGCCGCCTGTAGGGCTGCCTTCGTCCGCTGCGAGATCATCTTGCGCTCGGCCTGGGCGACCACGGCCATGATGCCAACCACCATCTCGTTGGCCTCCGGCATGTCGGCCGCGACGAACTTCACGCTGCCCTTCTGGAGGCTGAGGAGGAAGGCGGCGTCACGAGACAGCCGGTCCAGCTTGGCGATCACCAAGGTGGCGTTGTGGAGGCGACAGAGGGCCATGGCAGCGGCAAGCTGGGGGCGATCGTCCTTCCCGCCGCTCTCGGTCTCTACGAACTCCTGCAAGAGCTTCCATGAGCCCCCGTTGAGGAAGTCCGCCACCGCCTGGCGCTGCGCCTCGAGGCCAAGGCCAGAGCGTCCCTGCCGCTCGGTGGAGACCCGGAGGTACGAGATGAACTTGCCGTTGGCCATTGCTGGAAGCCTTTAACGTCTCTGTCAACCTTCGTAGACTTAAGCGTGAAACGAGAAGACTGGCAAGGCGGCAGCGTCACCGAGCGGCGAGAAAAATGAGGAGGTCGGACGTTCTCAAATCCCCGGCCTGACGTATGATCTCACGATGAAATTCACCCTCGACCAGAACTGCCTGATCGCTCTCGAACGGAATGAGCCTACAGCGGCCGCTATCCGTGCTCTGGCAGAGGCGCATGACAAGAAGCGCATTCAAGTCGCCGTGCTCGGCATTTCGGCTTCAGAGCGGCAACTGGGCGGGGGATACCTCGACAACATCGGCGCCTTCCGCGCGTATCTCTTGGAGCTCGGACTCCAGGGGTTGGATATCTACAAGCCCGTCGGGATCTGGGGTGTGACGTTCTATGACTGGTCCCACTGCGCGAGCGCGGAAGACGAGCCGCAGATGAGGGCGATCCACGAAGTCATGTTCAGGTCGGAATACGACTGGGCTGATGTCGCGGCGCGCACCGGGGAGCATGTCGAAAGCACCGATGGGGACGGCTACCGCCTATGGCGAAATCGCCGCTGCGACGTCCAGGGTCTGCACTCCCACATCAGGAACGGCGCCGACGTCTTCGTTACGAGTGATTGGCATTTTCACGGTAAAGCTGCACCTCTGATTGGCTTAGGAGCAAAGCGGATAGCGACGCCTGATGAAGCAGCGGCGTTGGTCTGATCAGCACGAGGCTGGTGGATGACTGGAACTGGCCCGCTCCTTCCGCGCCTCTCCTAGCCCGTATGGGTATCTGAGGCACCGGAGAGCGTAGGGATCGGCCCTGCTATGCCTACTCAGCCACAGGCATGGTCGCGCACGACGCTTGATCCATCACACCGACAACGAGGCATGCGAGTTGGACCCCACCCAGTTGATCTTCACCGCGACGACCTGGATCGTTCCAATTCTCACGGCGATCACGCTGCACGAGGCTGCGCATGCCTACAGTGCGTGGCGCCTTGGGGACGATACCGCCTTCAGGCTCGGCCGGGTGACGTTCAACCCCATCCGGCACGTCGATCCCTTCGGCACGATCATCGTTCCCGGGTTACTGCTCCTCACCGGCGCACCGTTCCTGTTCGGCTGGGCGAAGCCGGTACCGGTGGCCGTGGGGCGGCTCGGCAATCCACGTCGCGATATGGCGCTGGTAGCCTTCGCGGGCCCGCTGATGAACGTCGGCCTGGCGATCGTGTCGGCGCTCCTGTTGCGGGCCGTACCGCTGTTTCCCGAAGCGGCGGCGCCGTGGATCGTTCAGACGCTCTACCAGTCGATATTGCTCAATCTGGTGCTGGCGATTTTCAACATGCTCCCGCTGCCGCCACTCGACGGTAGCCGCATCCTCGCAAGTCTCCTTCCGGCTGGGCTGGCGCGTCACTACGCCCGGCTGGATCGCTTCGGTTTCCTCATCCTGATCGGGATCATCTTCCTCCTGCCAATGCTTGGGCGGCAGGTAGGGCTGGATCTGAACCTATTCCGGTGGCTGGTCGGCGTCCCGCTGGCGTGGCTGACGCCGTTCTTCCTGACATTGGCCGGAGGCGGATAGACTGCACGACCAAACGCGCCAATGAGCATCCGGTCTCTCGGCCTATGGAGCTATGGCCTTTCAGCAGCGGAGGCACTCTTGCGGGCTTCGAAAGGATGATTCATCTAGGAACGCTCGCCTCTACCTCTCGTTCTCTTCAGCAGTTGAAGATAATGGGAGGAATCCGACGATGAAACGCATGTCTCTTCTCTTGGCGAGCGCTGCGCTCGTCACCCTGCCCATCAGTGCCGCATCCGCCGATTGTCGCGAAGAAATCGCCTTGCTCGGCGGGTCAGACGTGACGGCGTCGATTGGTTCTGCGGACACGGCTGCATCTGGCACAGCAGACGGAAAGACCACAAACTTCGAAACCGGCGCCGGGTTGGACACCGGCCCGGCAGAGGTCAGCAAGGACGGCAGCATGGCACCGCTAGAAAGCAAGGCTGATGCGTCGACCGACATGGAGACCAGTGGCGCAACCGGCGCTCAGGCTACAACGTCCACCGGTTCCGGCCAGTCCGGTACCAGCGACACGCAGACCGCCGGCGAGGTCAGCAAGGACGGCTCCGCCATGCCTATGGACTCCGGCAGCGACACTGCGATGTCTGGCCAGGACGGCCAGGCGCAGCAGGACGGTGCGCAGACGGCGGCGAGCGCTGCAGCTGGCAGTGGCGACACTTCGGCAAGCTCGTCCATGACGGCTGACGCGTCGCAGGACGACAGCCCACTGGCTCGGGCCGAACTGGCGCTGGCCGCGGGCGACGAGGAAGCCTGTATGGCTGCCATCGAGGAGGCGAAAGCTGCCAAGACGCAGTAGTCGCCCAACCCACTGAGATCGACGAAGGGCGCCTGCTTGTTGCCGGCGCCCTTTTTCATATCACCGTCAGGCCGCGGAGTTTCGCGATCTTCGTCAGAATGGAAGGGTGGATGGGACGCGACTGAACGTGGTTACGCCGCGTCCTCCTGTCCTCTGGACCACAGGGGCTTTGCCCCCGTACCCCCACCAGGGCATTTGGCCCTGGACCCCATGGCTGTCCGCTTCGCGTCCATCCCGCTCAAGAGTCAGGCTGCATCGTTCGGCCAGCCCTGACGATAGGTCGTGAGGAAGATCACTTCGTGAGAGACGGCGGCCGTGTACCATTCGACCTCAGCGGCAATCTGCTTGGGGGAATGGCCGGTTGCCTTCAGGTCGGCACGAAGACGGCGGATGTGGCTGCGCCAGTACGTCCGGCCGGCGTCGACGTCACGATCGGCCAGGGCGCGTGCGGTTGCGCTGACGAAGCCCTTCCGCCGCGCGAGCGGGAACGGGACGATCTCGGCGGGTCCGCGGCGTTCGGTGAACAGGTCAAACTGCATCGTCGGCCTCCTGAGCTCCTTCAAGGGTATCTTCAAGGGTGGCGGGGCCACGGTGTCCCCCCTGGTCAGTTTCACCAGCGGGGCCACGGTGTCCCCCTTCGTCCCACTCTTCAATGGCACCGGAGAAGGCACTCGGAACAGCCAGACGGATGGTTCTCTTAGTGACGATCCGACCGCCCCGCTGCTTGCGCCATCCGAGATCGACGAGGAGGAGGCCCAAGCGTTGATAGGCGCCGACCTCTCGTTTCATGGTGCTCTCGTCGCATCCTCCGGCCCGGCGCGCGAGCGTCTCGTTGGTGGGCCAAAGCTCGCCTGATTGCCAGTTGATGAACCGCTCGATGAGGGCGATCAGGCGGAAGCTCTGCCGCTCCTCGTGAAGCACCTGCATCGCAATCTGGTGCCATGCATCGAAAAGCTCACGACGCGCTTTCGTCTCGGTGGGCCACCGGAGAGGCACGCTCTGGCGCTGGGCAATGAGACGACGGCGGCCATGCCGTGGCGCCTCGCTTGCTCGACCAGATCCGGAGGGGACGAAGGCCGCCGGCGCTGCCCCCGCAGGTTTCGCCACCACGCCCTTCAAAGGCACCTCCGGCGCCGGGTGGCGGCTTCGCTGATCGCCGCGCATGCATCGACAGTGGAAAGACCGAACCTGCGCCGCAGCGCCGGAATGATAGGTGACGGGGGATGATCTTCGGAAGCAAGCCAGGCGGCCGCCTCGTCGATCGCGGCCGTGCTCTCATGGCAGTGGCCGGTGCTGCCGCCGACGGGGATGGTGCTCATGCATCACCTCCGATCGCCTTGCGGATGATCTCGCCGTCGATTGTGCGCTCGACCTTTTGCCACCACGATTCGGTCTTCGCCTCGTCGGCGATCAGCCAGGCTTCGGTCGCGACGGAGACCGGCACGCCCATCAGCACCAAGGCTTTCCAGCCATCCTCGCCTCGAGCCATGGCTTCGGCAGCGATCTTCGCGAGTTCGTCGAGGATCTCCTTTCGAGTTTGATCGCTCATGCCGATCCTCCGATCTGCGCTTTTACGTCGTCGACCGTGAGCGCCGGCATCAGGGCGTCTGCCGATGGCATGGATTCGAGGAAGGTTCGGGCATTGTCGGTCGTCAGACCGCCGACCATGATCTTCTCTTGGATCTCGACTGATCGCCGCTCGATGGCGGCGCGTGCCGTCTTCTCTGCCGCCTCGATCTGACGGGTGGCCACACGACGCATTTCGATGCGCTGATCCTTCGCGGCGTTTCGGCGGCGGCCATACCATCCGCACTGCAGTGAGGGTGCGAAGTCGCGGGGGATGCCGAGCCGCTCGCATTCTGCAGCAATGGCTTCCTGCGCTTCCTTCACCTTGGCGTTGGCCGCATCCACGGCTTCCAGCCACACCTCGTTTTCGTCGAAGGAGTAGAGACGATCCATCTGCGTCTCGAATTCCGAAAGGAGGTGCGCGGCACGTTCCTTCACCTCCGACTTCGCTACGCGCTCACGCTGGCGAGCAATCTTGATGAGGGTTTCCCGATCGGCACGGGTCATGGTGTCCGTCATTGGGCCGGCTCCTCTTCGGAGCGGTCGATGATCCGGCATCCCACGTCTCGGGCCCAGGCTACGGCGGCCTCGTCGGCCTTCGCTCTGTCGGTGCCGGCATAGTCGTGAATGATGCCGCCATCCTCATCGACGAAATCGACCATGTGGATCCATCGTCCGATCATCTGGCGGTCAGTTCCTCCGGTGCAGCGACCGGACGAGATCAGGACGTGAGCCGGGTTGAAAGCGACGACGTTGCTCATGCGCTCCTCCCCTCGGCTGCAGCGATCTTCGCCTCGATCCATGCCTGGACGGCATCCTCCGACCAGCCGACACAGCGTGAAGTGATCGATATCGAGCGGGGGAACCGGCCGGCGCTGATCTCGGCATAAAGCGTCCGACGGGTCAGCCCCGTCCGATCCAGGACCGCGTCGATGCGGAGCATGCGGTTTGCCATGCAGGCACCTCGGCTTCGCGTTCGTTGATGAGGGATGGCGAGCGGGAGGAGGACGTTCATGCTGCGGCCCTCTCTTCCAGGAAGGTGGCCACGGCCGCCAAGACGTTTTCGATCAGAGCGGGCTGGTAGCCGCAGCCCGAACATTCCTGCCGGACGAGACGGACTGCCTCGATCGCGCCGGCATCGGTCGTGGGTACGGGCGGCGCCGTACAGAACTGCTCATAGAAAGCGTGCCACGTGGCGACGGCCAGAGCTTCGTTCTCATCGTCTGGCAGATCACCGGCGGCGTTGTGGGCGGCCACGCCCTTCCGGTACTCATTGACCAGTGCCAGCATCGGGTCCTGGTCCCGCGCGGCATAGTCCCGCAGAACAGCGGCGTTCCAGCCCTCGGACCAAACGGTGGCGACCTTCTTGCTAGCGTCCCACACCTCTCCGATCAGGTGGACGAAGCAGTCCTTCTGCTCCTCGGAGAGCACATAGCCGTTTTCGACCAGCGTCAGTTCGCAGAGACACTGAAGGGCATTCGCCCGGTCCTTGGCTTCGAAGATCGGCGTCTCGATCTCGCCCATGGCGTCAGCGAACGTCTCGCCGCGAGTGGTGGTGCCGGTCATGACGCCCTCCGCATAGCGAAGGTAAGATGATTAGCATCTTCCCACTGGGCCAACGCGGCTTTGAACAGCGTCTCGGTCTGGTAGACCGCCCACGTCAGGGCTTCGGCCCGGTTGTCGTCGATCGTGACGGCACGCCCTCCAGGAACAGCGTGGTAGTCAGTAATGCTGTCCTCGGCGAGAAGCGCGGCGATGCGCGCCATGTTCATCGCTTCGTTCTGGGGAGCCTCCAGCCTTCCGACGGCATCGGTAAGCTGACCGAGGGAAGGCGCTCCGCGATCGGCTGGCGCGTTCCCGCCGGTGGTGCTATGTGTATGGACGTTCATGTCCTGATCCATTTCCTGGTGGGTTGAACCGTGGTCCGGGGAGGTTGCAGCCTCTGCCGGGCCGTTTGCTTTCTGAGAGGGCGTCAAAGGATCGCCCTCCGATCCTGCGAGCGCCGGACGACTGAGCTTGTCCGGGCTTTCGCCTTGCCGATGACGCGCCGAGCGCGCCACGCCCAGAACCGGGCCTGGAGCCGATAGAGCCATCTCACGCCGACGCCTTCCGGGTGGCGGCCTGCAGCCGCATGGTCCAGTAGGTGATGCGATCGAGGACCGCTGACGCACCGTCGTGATAGGTGTTTCCGATCGGCTCGCCGGCAGCTTCAGAGATCGCCTCGGCGGTCTCGGCCGGCATGATGCTCTGATTGTTTTCCAGATTGAGACAGCACAGCCGGAGGGCTTTCCGTAGCGCCTGCGTGCCGCCCCCGATCTCGGCTTCGTTCGGCCATCCCACGAGGGCCCGGAAGCCATCCTCGATGCCACGGATGTCGCCGCGAGCGATGTCGTCTTCGATGTCGGTGACGTTCATGCCGCGGTCTCCATGAAGAAGGCCCGCAGCTTGCCGCGCTCGGCGACGTACCGGGTGCCGATCTGCTTCACCGGCAATTCGCCCTTGGCGCACATGTGATAGGTCGCCGCCTCGCTGCGGCCGATCATCTTTGCGATCGCTGCAACCCCCCAAACGAGATCGAGGGTTTCGGTGGTGGTGGTCATTTTCCTTAACTCCGTGTTATTCTCACGGTGATACCGTTCTCACGGTGATAAAAATTAGTCAACCGTGTTTCTCACGGTGATAGGAAATTGCGCGATGGCGAAAACGGGGCGGCAGTCTTTCCAGCAAATGTTGCGCTTGCCGGATGATATGCGAGATCAGCTCAAAGCTGCGGCTGATGCGAACAATCGCTCGATGAACGCAGAAATTATAGCTCGACTTGCAGAGAGCTTCGAGAGCAATGCTCGCTTGGTCGCAGCAGAGCACGAAGTCGAAAAGCTTCACCGAGACCTAGCTTATCAAACAGGCATGAAAGATAGTCTTCGAGAAGGTCTGCAGGTTTTCATTTCTCACGTCAGTAAGGCTGAGAAGGGCTCTCATATATCTATGGATGCTATTATGGACGAAATTTCCAAGACGCCGGCCAACCGGGAGTAGGCTTATGTCCGTCCGCAAGCGCACCTGGACGACGAAGGGCGTCGAGCGATCGGCCTGGGTCGTCGATTACGTCGACGGCGCCGGCAAGCGTCGGCTGAAGACCTTCGCGAAGAAGAAGGAGGCTGACGGGTTCTCGGCCACAGCGCATGTCGAGGTCCGAGAGGGAACCCACGTTGCCGATAGTGCAAGCGCCACGGTCGAGACCGCCGGCAAGCTGTGGATCGCCAGTGCGACGGCCGCCGGCTTGGAGAGATCGACGATCGCCAGCTACGAACAGCACCTTCGCCTGCACATCATTCCCATCCTCGGTACGACGATGATCTCGGCGCTGACGATTCCCATGCTGCGGAGCTTCGAAGACGAGCTGCGCCAGAAGGGGCGCTCGGCCGCGATGACGAGGCGCGTCGTGGTCAGCCTCGGCACGATGCTCGCCGACGCTCAGGAGCGCGGCCTAGTTCGTCGCAATATCGTCCGCGATCTGCGGGGCAGGCGTGGGGGCAGGGACGAACGCCAGGAGAAGCGCCACAAGGGCCGTCTGAAGGTCGGCGTGGACATTCCGACGCGGGAAGAGGTCAAGGCGCTCGTGGACGCGGCTGATGGCCGGTGGCGGCCGTTCCTGCTCGTGGCGATCTTCTGCGGGCTGCGGGCGTCAGAGCTGCGAGGTCTGCGCTGGACCGATGTCGACATGGCGAAGCGCGAAGTGCGCGTTCACCAGCGGGCCGACCGCTTCAACGAGATCGGCGCACCGAAGTCAGCATCCGGCGAGCGCACGATCCCGGCGCCACCTATGGTCATCAACGCCCTGAAGGAATGGAAGCTGGCGTGCCCGGCAGGCGATCTCGACCTCGTGTTCCCGAACGGCGCAGGGAAGGTCGAAGAGCTGACGAACATCCTGCGCCGCGGATTGCGACCGACGTGGATTGCAGCCGGTGTGACGGTCCCTGGTGACGACGGCCAGGCGAAGGCCAAGTACGGCGGGATGCATTCGCTCCGCCACTTCTACGCCTCGTGGTGCATCAATCGAAAAGAGGAGGGCGGGCTCGGCCTGCCGGCCAAGCTTGTGCAGGAGCGCATGGGGCACTCGACGATCGCACTCACGATGGACCGATATTCGCACCTCTTCCCGAACTACGATGACGGCTCGGAACTGGCCTCGGCCTCGGCTTGGATGACAGCCTGACGCGACATGGATGCGACATGGGAGCTGAAACCCCTTACGTAGCAGGGGTCTCCAGCCAATTTGTAAACCGAAGGTCGGGGGTTCAATCCCCTCATCCGGCACCACCTCCCTGTCACCCGAGTGTTCCCCATCAGCCGAGATGGCGACGCGTCGCATAAAGCGCGATGGCAGCGGCGTTGGAGACATTGAGCGAGCGGATCGCTCCCGGCATTTCGAGCCGTGCGAGCGCGTCCACCGTGGCCTGCGTCTTCTGCCGCAGGCCCTTGCCCTCGGCGCCCAGAACGATGGCGATGCGATCGCCGGCCAGGCTCGCCTCGAAGGATTCGGGACCGTCCGAATCGAGGCCGATGGTCCGGAAGCCTTGCCTGGACAGCGCGCTCAGCGCATCGGCAAGATTGACCACCTCGATCTGGGTGACATGCTCCAGCGCGCCCGAGGCAGCCTTGGCCAGAACGCCGCCTTCCTGGGGCGAGTGCCGCGTCGTGGTCACCAGCGCATCGGCGCCGAAGGCGGTCGCCGAACGCAGGATCGCGCCGACATTGTGCGGATCGGTCACCTGGTCGAGCACGATGACGAGCCGGGCTCCCCCCAGATCGTCGAGCCGGATCGCGGGAAGCGGCTCGGTCTCCAGCATGACTCCCTGGTGCACCGCCTCGCCGCCGAGTTCGGCGTCGAGGCGCTTGGGCTCGACCATCTCCACCGGGCAGCGGATGGCGTCTTCCGCCATCTCCAGGCGGGCGAGGGCGTTTCGCGTCACCAGCAGCTGATGGAGCTTGCGGCGCGGATTGATCAGGGCCGCCGCCACCGTGTGGAGGCCATAGAGCCGCACGCGACCTGCAGGGGCCGGGCGCCCCGGCTGCGGCCGCCGCTTGGGCGCGGCGGACGGCGCTGCGCCGTCGGCGCGCTTGCGGTCGCGATGGGCCCGCCGAAGCGTGGCGTAATGGGTGTCCTTGGGGGTGCCCGAAGGCGTATCGTCGCTCATCTGCGCTTCTCTATCCCAGCCGGTGATCCGAGGAAAGCAGCGATCCCGGGCAGCCGGGATGCCGGGTCGCAGCATGCCGTCCCTGCCGCAGGGCCGGTTTCGCGCGGCCCGGTCGAGATCGATGCGGCTCGCCTCCCGATCCGGCGTTGACAGATCGCTCGCTGGCCATCATAAGGCCGCTCGGAAACGCCCGGTCCCGCGCCGGACGCTTCCAGCAGCCAGGCCAAGCGCCTGCACGCTTCGACGGCAGTCCGGAGGGATGCCCGAGTGGTTAAAGGGGACGGACTGTAAATCCGTTGGCTATGCCTACGTTGGTTCAAATCCAACTCCCTCCACCACTGCCGGTCGAACGGCGATGCGAAGGCGCGGGTATAGCTCAATGGTAGAGCAGCAGCCTTCCAAGCTGAATATGCGGGTTCGATTCCCGCTACCCGCTCCAGTCCACTCCGAATACTGAATGCTCTGCGCCTGCTGCGCGCCCCGTCCGGGGCCGCTACCAGCGGGTTTGGCGCAGGCGCATTTGCGCAGCGCTTGTCATTGGCCGCTGCACTCGTTATGTCGCGCCCGGACTCACGCATACGTTCAGTTGGGAGCCGACAATGGCCAAGAGCAAATTCGAGCGCAACAAGCCGCATGTGAACATCGGCACGATTGGTCACGTCGACCATGGCAAGACGTCGCTGACGGCGGCGATCACGAAGTATTTCGGCGA
>NZ_JAZHLI010000120.1:0-6517 GCF_036549475.1 Aurantimonas sp. A2-1-M11
AAAACACCGGAAATCAATCGGGTCAGGATCGGTTTCCGGCATTCTCCAATACTTCAAACCCGATGGGAATCCCTGAAGCACAGGGCATCCAAGGGTTTTTCAGGGCGAACTACTGAGAACGCTCTCCGCATTCGCGACGCAAGCCCGCTTATTCGTGCAGGGCTTGCCGATGAGGCGCGAGCAGATCCTGCGTCATCTCATCGAAGTGCCGGATCCCGAGCAAGGCCATGTTTCGATCGATCTCCGCTGAAAGGCGGTCGATGACGTACCAAAGCAATCTATTCACAAGCTGGCATATAGCTATACGCTTTATAGTGTCTTTCTAGGCGGTCAGTCCCGCGCCAGCACCGGAGCCCCCGCCAGCATCACCCGGTGGTCGGACACGCGGTCGAGCAGGCGCGGCAGGGTCAGCGCCGCCAGCATCGACCCGGCCCCGAAGGCCACCAGGCCACCGACGCAGTCGTCGATCCTAAAACTGGCGAGATGTCCGCCACCTGATTCTCAACCAACGGAGCCGACGCACGAAGGGGCCCACCCGGGCCCCTTCGTGCGTTGTCCCGCCATCGTCGTCGCCGAATTTTACTCCGCCCCACTGGCCTGGAGTTGCTCCCTCGTTGACATCAACGGGGACCGCCACCTGGCTCGAATAGACCGACACGGCCTACGTATTCCCTTTCTGCCGGCGNTCCGCCCCACTGGCCTGGAGTTGCTCCCTCGTTGACATCAACGGGGACCGCCACCTGGCTCGAATAGACCGACACGGCCTACGTATTCCCTTTCTGCCGGCGTGGGCGGCTGAGGAGAACCTGTCGTCGGTCGTGGAATTCGCGTTCGTCGATCTCGCCACGTGCGAAGCGCTCCTCGAGGATGTCGAGTGCCGACGCGGCACGCTGCCCGTTGCTGGTGCGGCGGGAGGAAGGCCGCACGAGGAGGTAGGCGACCAGGGCAATCAGCACCGCCCAGAACAACACCATCGCGATCCCGCCGCCCATCATACCGCCCCAGCCCCAGCGTGAGTCCATCATGTGACCCCAGTTCCAGCTCTGCTGATCGACGGTCTGAGCGTTCGCTGCAACCGGAAGCGCCCAAACCAGCAGTCCGATGACTGCTCCGGCGCAAAAGGGTGGTCGCACCGCAATGCCGGCGCGAGCCGCGTACTTGGCCGTCCCGTCGTCCGGGTGCCCGGGAGTCGCCGCCAATCTCTTTCTCGTTCTCGAGGGATTCATCGTCCTGCCTTTTCGTTGTTTTCCCTTCCTTCCCCTTTTGTGTTTCAGCCGCATTGAGGCATCTCAATTCCAGCCATGTTCATGCGGAGCCAGTTTCGAAGCCCGCCGGGAGTGCCCATACCGGACAACTGGCCAAGGTCTGCCACCACCGGGGCGATCTAGCGGATCGGGTCATGCTCCGCCAGAGTGACCGCAAGCGCCAACGACGTTGAGAGGATGCCCGGGACGGCGGAGCTTTCCGGCCGTGGACCGTGAGGCGTCGAGCTTCGGTATCATGTTCGTAGCTGAAGAGCAGACGGTCGAGGCTCTATCAGGACGTTTGTTACCGTCGCGGAGCGGCCGAGAACTGCATCAAGTCGTTCAAGACAAATCTGGCCGCCGACCGCACCTCCTGCAGCAAGGCGACGGCGAACCGGTTCCGCCTCTTTCTGCATGGTGGCGCCTACTGGCTGATGTGGGGCCTACGAGCCGCGATGCCGAAGCGTTCGCACCTCGCCGTCGCGCAGTTCGACACGTTGCGTCTGCGCCTCATCAAAATCGCCGCTCGGGTGGTCGAATTGAAAACGCAGATCCGCCTGCACATGCCGACATCGTGCCCCGACCAGAGCATCCTGCGTGTCGTCCTGGCCCGGATACCGCGCCTCGTCACCTGAGCGACGGGGCCGCGACGCCCTAAAACCCAGCCCTCGACCGCAACCTGCAAACCCCCGCCTCTGATCCTTATGGCGAGCGTGGGGCTGTTCTCCGAATGGGCACGCGCGTCCGATCCGGTGCATGCGGCTTCGCCAACGCCTTGTGCGGCGGTTGTGTATCATGATCGGTCGCATGGTGCGGCGCATCAGGGGGCAGCGGCCGAAACCTGCGCCAATCACTGCCTCTCAGTGTCGGTCCTGTCGCTAATGCTGCCTCCAGGGCGGAGTTCGCTCTTGCCATGCCCGTGCCTCCGGACGGCGCACGACTGCTCGGCACGAGAATGCCTGTCGCGCTGGGTCCTCCTCGCGCCTGATCCGATCCTGCGACGCGAAACGTGTCTTCTGGAAAAAGCAGCATCGGACGATCCCGCGCCATGGCGCGGGACGAAGAGGAATTCAGTGATGAGAAACATGATCTATGGGCGGCGCTCGTCGCCGCGGCGGCGTGGGCGCTTCCGACCCATGCCGAAGGCATGCACGCCGACAGGCACAGCAGCGAGGCCACCCGGCAGCCGGGCGCTGCCGGCGCCGCCGAACGGGCCGTCTCCATCGAGATGCGGGAGTCGGAGGACGGGATGCCCCCATGGCCCGGTGCAGGATGAGATGCATGGCGAGGCAGCCGACGAGCGGCAGACCGAGGAGCCGCATCTGGCCAAGGGACTGGCCGGCAGGTGCCGCGTCGAGGACGACGCCGGTGCCTGCGGCCATGGCGAGGCCGCAGGCCGCCATCATCCGGCCGGGTCGCTGCATGGGCAGGGCTGGGACCGCTTCTGCGGCGGGCGTCGCCAGTGTGGATCGACTCTAGTGGGTCATGTTCTTCCGTTCGGGTTCGCGGCGACGCCGGATCCGGCTTTGATTCCTTCGCAGACTGCTTCAGTCATGCGCGGCGCCGCACGAAGGCGGCTGGCGCGTGTCGCAGTTTGATGGTCGGATGGTCGGTGGCGAGGCGCGGGCGGCGCCATGCGTGGCAGCGCTCGTAAGGATGGCCGGCGCACAGTGCAGGCTGCACCGGCTGCCATCGCTGTCATGCACGGAGGCGGTTCCGCAGCAACCGCTGCCTAAGTTCCCGGGGAGTGCCCAGACCGGCCGTCTCGTGAAGGACGTCCGCTATGGCCGCATGACCGATGCCCGTGGCGCCATCGCCGATCGCCAGGAGGACTGTCAAATGACGGCGCATCCGGCCACTATCGGATCGTTCACGAAGGCCGGCAACATCCGTAATAATACGTAGGCCGTAAGGGGTTGCGGGACGGACCTCGATGCGCGACGTTATATGCGGCGAGGCTAATGTATGGCGGCAGGAATGCTCGACCGGCGAGCGAACTCGAATGGTGCGATGAGGCCATGGCTATGGCGGCTTGCTGTCTTTGCGGTGGCGGCGGTGTTCGTCGCCGCCTTCACGCCGGTCTTGCCGGCCTCGGCGGCGACGATGACTGTGGCATGCGGTGCGCAGGCGGGCCCCACCGCCTCCGACGGGGCAGCGCAGTGCCGCCGGGTTCCCTCGACGCCCGATTGCCTCGGCCAGCCAGGCCACTTCGCCTGCTATTCGTTTCTGCCGACGCCGATCGTCCAGTTCCTCCCGCAGACCGATGCCGGATCCTGGCCGCGGCCAGACGGTGCGGCGTGGCGGGTCGTCGTTCGAGTTCCCGAAGCGCCGCCGCCGCGGACCGCATGAGGCAAGCGCCGCGGCAACCTTGGTCGCGGCACACGGTTTAATTTCGAACGGGAGCGCGCGAAGAGAATCGGCCCTCCCGGCGCACAGGAGACTGAAAATGAAGAAGCTTTCGATCCTCGCCCTTTCCGGCGCTGTCATCGCCGGCGGCCTCGTCGCGGCCCATGCCCAGCAGGGCTCAATGATGGGCGGCTCCGGCGGCCCGAATGCCCAGGCCCAGGACGGGCGCCCCTATGGACGGATGCCGTTGGGCGGCCGCGGGGGCATGGGACCCGGCATGATGGACGACTGGGGTCCAGGCATGATGGGCATGATGGGTCCTGGCATGATGATGGGGCGGGGCATGATGGGGCCGCAGATGATGATCATCATGATGGACACCAACGGCGACGGGAAGCTGTCGCTGGACGAGTTCCAGGCGATGCACAAGCGCATGTTCGACTATCTCGACGCAAACGGCGACGGCCAGATCGGGATGGATGAACTCGAGTCGCGCGGGAACCGCAACTCCGACGACGAATAGGGCGCGCGACCTTTCGGCGGCGGACGGTCGCGTCCTCCGCCGGCGGGTCGGCTTGAGAAGGAAAAGCAGCCAACGGTTCCGCTCTCGTTTCCGGCTGGCCCCCGTCATGCGGAAAGAACGACGCGTAAGTAGGTTCGAATCACTTCGCGAGGCCTGGCCGGCAAACGTCGTGCCGAACGTCTCGGCGGCGGCCGCGTAGCCGCCGGTGCCTCGGAAATACCCCCGGAAACGGGCGCATGAGCGCAGGGTAGCTCATCCGAAAGAGCCGCCAGTCCCTGCGTCTCCGGTCACGGCAATCCTGAAGAGGAAAAGAGGGAAAGATGAAGACGTCTGGTGCGATGACCTCCGAGTGATCCTATTCGCAGCCTGCCGATGGCCAGGCGATCGAGATCGCGAAAGGCCAGAGCCGAATCGTGGTGAGGGACGACCAGGGGGAGGTGGAAATCCAGCGCCGGAAGACCGACGCCATGCTCATCGAAGCTCCGCTTCAGCCGGAGATTCCGGTGGAGGGTGTCCATCCTGTCGGTGAACTGGAGGTGCTGGAGGCCTTGCAGTCGGGAGAGGCAGCGGTCGTGGACATGCGGACTGCCAAGTGGCGAGAGAAGTTCACCATCCCCGGCAGCAGCCACATCCCGTATGAGGAGGTCGGGGAGCGTCTCGAAGAGCTTGGCTGCCGACGGACAGACAGCGGTTGGGACTGCTCGAACGCACGGCGCGTCGTCGCCTATTGCAACGGCCCGAACTGCGGCCAGAGCCCGATCGCGATCCGGCACATGGTGGAAGCCGGCTTCCCGGCCGAAAGGATCTGCTACTACCGTGGTGGCATGGCGGCCTGGATTGTCAACGGCCTCACGGTGGCCAGTGCGCACGGCAACGGACCGGAGTGATCCGGAATCTGAATGGAGCCTGGCGACGAGGCGTGGACGCGCAGAAGGGCGACCACGATCGCACTCCGACGAGATGAAAGGCCGTTCGTGTCGACGAGCGCGCCCTTGCCTGGACCGCAGGTTCGCCTGGGTCAGCCTTCTCGCAGTCGAGGCCGTGAAGCTGCTCTTCCTGGTGAGGCCTGTCGTTCTGCCGAACCGCCGGGGATCGTCTTCTTGCGCCGTACAAAACCAAGTGCCGCGCGCGGTGGCGTCCTTGCCACTGCGCCCGGAGCCGCAGGTTTTTAGAGAGATCGTCGCGGGCTAGCGGGCAGTTGGCACGATGACGCTCGCGGTGACGACCCGCGCCAGCCTTGGTCACACCGGGCGAGCGCTGAAAGCATCGCCCGCGACGATCATCTTCTACGTCGCCATGCTGATCGCCGCGCTCGCGCGGATCGCAGCGGCCCTCGCGCCGCCGTTCGCACTGCCGCTTCTGATGCTTTCGGGCGCCGGCTGGAGCCTCGCGCTGTTGGGCTTCGTGGTCGTCTACGGGCCGATGTTGGCGGCAGCACATCCGACGCGAGCCAGAACGATCCAGGCCTGATCCATCGCGCTGGCGTCGGGCCAGAGGACGCGGGCTGCGGCCACGAACAGTATCGATTCGAAGAGATGGCCCGCGCCGATGATGCAGCACGGCATCCGGACGACAGCATTGAGCGGCCGATATCAGGCAACCTTGGCCGCAGTCGTGGCCACGCCCTCCACCCAATCCTTGAGCGCGGCGCGTTCGGGCGGCAGTTGGATGGCCATTCCCCCAGCGAAAGTTCCGAAGGCCTCGCGATTCATTGCGGATTTCGACGTGATGTCGGCCGCCATTCCGATTTGATGGACGCCGCCCAACGAGATGGTCGCACGGCAGCCGGAACTAGAGCCGTATTCCATCGCCAATGGCGGCTTGGACCCCGGTCTCAAGAACCCTCTTGGCGCCCGGGACCTCTACATCTTCCAGGATGGACAGGACACGCTCTACCGCCTGCACGGCACGCCAGAGGCCTGGTCGATCGGCAGGCGGTCTCCTCGGGCTGCATTCGCCTGCTGAACCAGGACGTCATCGACCTGTACGAGCGCGTTCCCGACGGCACACCAATCAGAGTGGTCCAGGACGTGTCCATCCAGGCAGCGTGAGGTGTCACGATTGGCAGCGAAGCGCAGTAGCGAGTTCGACCTTGCCTTACAACCGCCACCGCCGGTTCTAACGCCTGAAGCCGGAAGCCTGAAGCCGCGCAGGTCCCTCGGATGCAGTCTGGAGGGGGACCTAGACTAGGACGCAATCGTGTCACCTTAGGCTGGGCGTACGACCGGGCCTTGGTCTTGGCGATTGAGATCTGCCCCCTCGGGCTCAGGAATGCCGCGGTTGTGAAACCGTGGCAGGGGAATCGCATTTGGAAATTTTTGTAGTCTGATTGTTCACTTGCGTTTGCGGTTGCGATGGATTCTTCGCTTGGACGGCGGATTTTCGCCGTTGGGAGGATGTCGTG
>NZ_JAZHLI010000121.1:0-6389 GCF_036549475.1 Aurantimonas sp. A2-1-M11
TCTTTCTTCATGGCGTTGCTCTCCGAAGTGGATTCGACACCCCGAGCCTACCGGCTCAAGGCGGGCAACGCCGCCACTTCAGAAGTTCAACATCGATCGGGACATCCCCCATGCCGACCTTGGTGTGCGCTTCCGCGCCTTCTGTATAATTGTTGATCCAGTTTTCATGGGCGCTGTCTGGAAACATCAGCCGCAACCGGCCCTGGAATTCCGCGCGAAGCACCGCTTCGACATGCCCAGCGTCGCGCAACATTCGGCAACGTCCGATCGTTTCACTTATACGGGCGATATCAGCGGTCATGACGCGATCCTTTGGCGGGCGGCACAGGCGGCTTGGAGGCGGGTTTCGATATGCCGCGCCGCCGTTTTCAGGTCTTTTTCATGGAGGCCGGGCAGCACCGCGCTCAGGATGAACATGTCGATCTGGTGCTGGGCTGACGGCGCGGATGCCGCCAATTGCTGCCCGAGCGCCTCAAGCATCTGACAGTCGCTGTCAGACAATACGGGAACCGGGACCTGACGGATGTGCGTCGCTTCCAGTTTGAGCGCGCCGCCGCCAAGCGGCGTCCCTGCTGATTCCATAGCCGCGCGGCACCAACTGCTGTTGAACAAGGCGTAGAGAGCATGGCGCGTCCACCGCTTCTGCTCCGGCCACATCGTCGAGAAATTGGCGTCAATCAGGATCGGCGGCTGCGTGTTGAGTGCGACCACCGGCGTCCCGTGGTTGATCCGGGGCGTGAAGATCGCGGGCAGATGGCGGGGGGTGAAAGCCGGCAGCATGTACCAGAAACGGGGGATATCGCGTCCGTCGGCCGGCCGGCGGATATTGGTGCGAACGGCCGATAGATCGGGGATGAAACGGGCGGGTTCTTTCGGGTCCGGTGCAAGGCGGGCTGCCCGCGTCACGAAGGCCGCCAGTTCGGCGGGCATGACATGGGGCGCGGATTCGTCACGCTTGCGGTATGCCTCCGCCGCACGCGCGACCACTGCCTGGTCTTCCGGCAGAACCCACTGCCACAGATCAAGCGCACGGGTCGGCGGCAAGTGGCCGCGAATAAACGCCGACATATCTGCCTGGCGATGGAGAACGGGCCGCAACGCATCCGCAGGAACGCGGAACCGCACATTCTGGAAGCTGCCCGATGCTTCAACAGCAACGGTTTCGCCGTCATCGTCGCCGGCAATCGTCAAATAGAAAAACCGGTTGCATCCCGAACGCAGGCCCTGACTGACCCGGATGCCTGCTTGTTCGAGCGTCTGGAGATGTGCCGGGGCAGCGTCGAGGGGCAGCATGTCCCGCAATCCTTCCGGCACTGCTGCCGGTCTTGCATCGCCGTATGAAAAAAGCGGCAGCGTGTCGCGCCGGTCCTCTGCTTTCTGAAACCAGCCCTTGCGTCCCAGCCGCTGTTCCAGTGTGCGCCATTCCTCATGCAGCGCAAACGGACGGCTCTCTATCCCCTGCACCTCCCGGGACATCGCGACTGCCCAGTCTGCGAAGTCCCGCTCTGATTCCGGCCCGGGAAAAGCGCGGCCGACAAGAGACGCCCCGCTGGCCGCCTCCGGCGCGACTTGCAGCCAGCAAGCGGACGGCCATGACGTGCGGCCAGCCAGCGGCGCTGCCGCCTCATCCCACGGCAGCCGCCGCGCGACCACAAGATGCGTGCGTACCAACGCATCGGAAAACCAGCCCGGCTGCGTATCGGCGACGATGAACTCAAGGCGAAAGAGGCGCAGCAACAGGTAGCGCACGACATCCGCGTAGTCTCGCGAGCGCCATGTGGCAGGAACAACCAGTGCCAAGCGGCCGCCCGGCCGCGTCAGCAGGGCGGACAGGAGCCATGACGGCACCGAGAGATCGGCAAGGCCGGAATACCCTTCAACGAGAGTCTGCCAGAGCGCCCGCTCGTCGCCTGATACGCGCGCGCCCACGACAGCGGAAAGGCCCCGGCGCACGTCATCAACGCCCGCGCCGTCGCCGTTTTGCGACTGATAGCGCACGTAAGGGGGATTGGTGATGACGAGATCGTAGCCGGGAGCATGCAACGCGGCCACGTTGGAAGGATCGAAAGCACTGCCCGTGACGATGCGGGAGCCGGTGACAGCGCCATCTTCCTGCAAGGCTGTCATCCTGCGTCCGCAGAAGGCGGCTGTGTTGGGGTCAAGCTCTACGCCGTCCAGCCGCTCAATCTGAAATCCCCGCGTCCGCGCCGTCATGGCGGCAGCGTCGAGCAGGTCGCCGTGACCGGCCATCGGGTCGATCACAGCGCGGCAATCCTGATCGAGCGCGAGGTGCGCCAGGAGCGTCCCTAGCGGCAGGCCGGTGAAAAACTGCCCCAGACGTTTCCGCTGCGCCGGAGGCAGACTTTCCTCAAAGGACCGGGCTGAGGACCTGATCGCGCCGACGGCGTCAGTCGCCGACACTGCATAAAACTCCCGGCATCGGTTGTTCCGCGTACCAGCGGTAGAAGACATCAGCGTCGAGCGGCACTTGCTTGTGACGGCTGAGGAAGTGCGTCACAAGTCGCGAGTAAAGCCTCTGCGCGGTGACTTCGTCCGGGTCATGCGCGGCGGAAGCGGCGCGATGCAAGGCTGTGGCAACCGTCCAGACACAATCGTCCCCTTCGACCTTCTTCACGGCCTTGCGGCGCGGTCCCAGCAGAAGCACGGGATCACCACGCACGGCCCCTTGCGTCGTGACCTGCTTGAAGCTGCCCTGCTTCTTGTCGAGAACCCCCGCATATTCAACATCAAAACCGGCATCCTGATAGGCGCGTTGCAACGCATTCCACACGTCGGCGGAAGCAGAATGGAATACCATCGTGGCCTTGCCGGAGGGCTTTAATATCCGGCGCGCTTCGCTGAATGACCGGGTAAGCAGCTCCTGGTATTCTTTGATAGATTTGTCCTGATCGGGACTGACAATGGCCTCGTCCGTCCGGTCAGTGAATCTCTTAAGCCACGCTTCGTTTATGAAGCTGAGTTCCGCGTACGGAATATTGGCTCCAAAGGGCGGGTCAGTGAACACATAGTCGATGCTCCCGGAAGGCAGCCCGACTTTGCAGCTTGAACCCTGAACGACTTCGACCTTTCCGCTGCTGCCATCAATGATCTCGAACGCCTGCGAAATCGTTGTCAGCTTACGCCGCAATCCGGCAAAGAAGTTCTTCTCAACAGGCAGGCCGCTGACATAGAGAACGCCGGGTTGCGCGCTGGTGACGACCAGGTCCTTCTGATCGGATTTTGCCACGACGCGCGTCATGATCGTGCCGTGGGCCGCGTTGTAGCTCAGCAGCCAGAACCGCAACCCTTCGCGGAGCGCGCCGCGATAGGATTCCACGCGGTCCCACATGCGGGCGAAAATGATGAGGTTGCGCCGCGTATAGAAATGATGAACGTGCGTAATCCCCTGATGGTAGCCCTTGCGGTAGAGATCACCCCACGGGATGAGTGCCTGCGGCACGGAAGTCGGGATCGGTTCGGCATCTATCTTTTTCAGGAGGGCTAGGTCGGCCGCTGTAGCCGGACGAGACCAGCGTTTTTTCCCGGTTGCACCATACACACGGGCCATCGTGCGTCCGCGCAAGGCGCGCTTGTCGCCCAGAACGTCGTCGCGCTCCTGCACAGTGACCCGTTGCACCTCATCCATCGGGCTTTCATGACGGCATTTCGGGCAAGAGAAGGTCGAGGAAATTTCAGCCGGGTCGAGTGAAACGCATGCATCCCACAACGCGACAACGCTGTTGCAACCGGGGCAGCGCAGGTTGTCACTCCAGATCAGATGCCGGATAGAGCCCTTCTCACCGGATGGATCGAGGGCTTCGTACATCCAGCCGTCTTCGCTCTCGGCGGCGGCCAGCACGTCTTCGGCGGCCTTCCTGAAGGCAACGGGATCAGGCGGATTGGTCAGCGTTCGCCCAACAAACGCGCCGAGCGCACCCAGTTCATACAATATGGCATTGCGGGCACCCCATTGTACATTCAGGCCCAGCCGGATCGCTTCGGCGCGCAGTTCATCCGTCGGCCGTTCGCAAAGCAATGCGGCCAGGCCAGTGGTCCCGCTGCCCCCAAATCCGTCGAACACCGTGTCGCCGGGTTTTGTGTGGGCGGCGATATAGAGGGCAATCGCTTCCGGCGAGATTTTTGTTGGATACGGAAATGCCCCATAAAGGGCTCCGGTGCGCTTTGCGGCCAGCGGTCGCCGGTACAGCGCGTCCAGGGACTTCTCCGGCATTGACGGCACTGACTTACGTGGCTTGGGCTGGATGTGTTGCATGCGATCGGTCTCCCCCGGCATATTCATTTGTTTCATGTGCGCTCCGGTGCTGCTGGTCGCTTTTCGGGGGCCGGCCGCCGTAGAGCACGCGCCGGCTGATGATGCCGCCGCAGATATTCGTTGATGGCGCGCCGTATGACCCACGACACGGATACATCATCCTTGTTCGCAAGCGTGTTCAGCGTGTCGTAATCTCCGGGTGTGACACTGACGGTGACCCGGGGGCCGAGTTTTTTTGATCGATCACTCATGGTGGACCTGCTAATGTTCCCGTATTGTTCACCCTAGCCGGATGTGAGTCGAATTGCAACACATTGCATCACTTTGACTCACAGGTATAGGCTGTTCTTCCGCGTTTTCATAAGCATATCCAACGTCATCGCTCACGCTCGAAGTCCCGGTCATCGTCCCCACGCTCATTCCCCCGCTTCGAACGTGACGGCTTGATCCGCCGCCCGCCCGTTCCGCTCTCACCGCCCGTTTCATCGCGGTCCCGTGCCGCCTCCCGGAACTCATTCGCCAGCGGCAGCTCGGTCCAGTGCGGCTCCGGCAACGCCGGCGTCGGAGTTTCAAACATCGGCGCCTGATCCTTTGGCACGGCGATCTCGCTGTCCCGCCGCCGCGTCCGCTGCCGCCGACGAACAGAACCTTCACCACCATCACCACCACGCCCGCCGCGCGCGCTCTCACCCTTACCTGATTGCTGATCCTGCGCCTTCTCGGCCGGCTTATTGACCGCCGTGCCAAACGCCTTGCGTAGGTCACTGCGATCATCTTCAGGATGCCGGTCGATGGTGATGGCGACATCCTGGCCCTTTTGCCGGTCATCATGCAGATCATTATCACGCTGCTGATCGCGCGCTCGGTAGCGATCTTTCGCTTTGTGCGGCACGGCCGCTCGCCCCTTCGGCTTCAGCGCCAGATTAAGCGCTGGCATGTGGTCGTGCCCCTGGCGCTGCGCAATCCGCTCCTGTTTGCGCTGCGTCACCTCATAGCTTTTGAGCTCGCGCGCTTCGATCTGCACCAGCGCCCTGACCTCGCGTGCGGCATCGATCGCCTGCAAAGTATGCCGATGCTCCAGCACACGCAGCGCTTCTGCCTGCTGCTCCGCAAGAGCTGCCCTCTCCACTTGGAAGGCGGCGTAGCGCTGTGCATCACGATGTTTGTGTAGCTTGCTGATGACAAAGCTGACGCCCGTAACCCGGCCCAGAAACGCCGCCAGCCCGGTCGGCTTCGCAGCGGTGCGGGCCTCCTTCAGGCGTCGGGCTTCATCCAGATAGCGCGTGCGTAACTGTCGCCGCGCCGTCAGCTGCTCCTGCGAAAGCACGCCGACCTCGTGCCGATGCCGCGCCTTCATCGTGGCTTGGGCCGCCTCGACCTTCTCCCTGCGCGCTGTCTGCGCTGCTTTTAGAAGATCGAGCTTCTTGGCATCGCGCCCGGATTTGACAAAATCCTCACGCGCTTGGCGGTGCGATGCCACCAGGGCCTTGGCCTCATCGACGGTAGGCAGTGTCTCCGGCGGAAAATCCCGCTCCAGGAAAGCGCGGATGTCTTTCGTGCGGATGCTACGGTCGTCGATCAGTTTTGGCAGCGCATTCATGTTGCCGTACAGGTCGACCAGCACGTAGGGCCGGTTGCCGGTGGCGAGCACATAGCCCATCTCTTCCAGCGCCCGCACGAAGGCGCGCGGGCTGTCGCTGCGCTTCCACGCCGCCGTCACCGCTGCCATGCGCTCTTCTTTGGTGAGGCCGGAATTGCGCTCCTGCTGGGTCTCGTAGAGCGACTTCTTGCGCCTAGCATCACCCCCGCGCTCATAGCCGGCAGGAAGGGTCAGCCCATGATCGCGGGCGAATTCGCGCGTGACCATCATCAGCTTTTCATGATCGAATGGCTGGTGGATGGCCTTGCCAGCCTGCGCGTCGATGCGCGACCAGACGATATGACAGTGCTCGCGCCCCTCTTTGATGTGGAACACCAGGGCGCGGGGCTGACCCGTCAAACCGACAGGGGAATCGGGTGAGTTGAATTTCACGAGATGAGGCTGACGAGGAATTTTTCGTTCCACCCGGCCTTCAATCGTTTGTTTGTCATCGACAGTTTGGCGGGATTCCGCCGC
>NZ_JAZHLI010000122.1:0-6305 GCF_036549475.1 Aurantimonas sp. A2-1-M11
CGCCGGTAATCACCTCGAACTTTGCTATCGTCATAGTGCTGCTCCTAGGATTATTCCTAGGACTTCACCGATACGGCGAACGCTGTGAAGGCGGTACACCGCGTGGGCTTACTATTGACCTCGCCCTCCTTCGTTTTCCGCACGCTGGTCCAGCTCGTCCATGTCCCGGCGAAAGCCATCAGAGGCCGGCTCTCGTCCGCAGCAAACCAGACCGGCACCTTCTTGCCCTCGGCCGTCGTTTCGTATTCCGAGAAGCTCGTGATGGGCACCAGGCATCGGTTCGCCGGCCCCAGCCAGCGACGCCAATGCGGCGATTTAACGTTGCGGACATTGGTGACACCGCTGTCGACCTTGCGCCCCTTCAGAACGAACTGCGGCGAGGGCATGCCCCAGCGCATCATTGTTAGCTCGCGCTCGCCATCCTCCGCGGTGCGAACCACCGGAGCCGCATAGTTCGGGAAGACGCCAGGCAACGACGGCAGGTTGCCCGTGCTGTCCCGCATGGCCCGGGTGAATTCGCGGATCGCCGCCTAGCCCTTGGTGATCGAGTAGAGGTTGCACATGGCAGGAGGATAGCACCGAACGTGGCTTCCGGCAGTGATAGCAGGAAGACGGCGAATCCCGGCTGCCCAAACGAATGGACAGCCGGACTTCAGCTCTACCAAGACCGAGAAGGAATCACACGTGGGTCCGACCATTCAACGACGGATACCGACCCGCTCCTTCCAGCGGTTGATTATCGAACGACGTACACGACCTGGCGGTTGTTCGGGTCCACCAAAACCGGCTGCCCGTTCACATAGACGTAGCGGTATTCGTAATCCGGGATGGTCTGCAGTTCGACCGTCTCGGGGAGCTGCGCGCCGACCACGGCCTCGCCTTCCAGATACACCGGATCCACGGGATTCGAACGGACATACTCGATCCGCTCGTCCGGCGGATTAAGCGCCGCACCGGCAACGAGCCCAGCAGCGCCGCCAACGACTGCGCCGATGGGACCACCCACAAGTGCGCCAGCGACAGCGCCAGTCGCGGCCCCTGCGACTTCTCCGGCACCGCCGCTGTCCTCATAGGTCACCACCGGATACTCCGTGCGGCGTTCCGTGACCACTACGGTCTCTCCCCCCATGTCGGCCGTTNGCACCGCCGCTGTCCTCATAGGTCACCACCGGATACTCCGTGCGGCGTTCCGTGACCACTACGGTCTCTCCCCCCATGTCGGCCGTTAGATACTGGCTGTATGCCCAGCCTGAGGTACCATCGATGGTGACCCTGCACCAGGAACCGCTTTCGGTGCAGCCCTCCAGGGTCGCCGCAGAGTCGTTGCCGATCATGCCGACGATTTCATAGTTCGGACCAGGGCCCGCCCGCACGTTCAGATCCGTCGTCGCAGAGACGGTGGACTGAGCGGACGCAGGAACCACAGCGGCAGCGAGAATCGTAGCCGCACCAGCGGCCAGCATTGTGTTTAGTTTCATCGTTCGTCTCCCGTTTCAGGCAGGCGCTTCTCATCAGGCTGAAGCGCTGTCTGAGCCGATAAACAGGAAGCACAGCGCTTGGTTCCTCCTCCACTGTCCGGCTTAAATTCGGCCGGTCACTCTGTTCATCTGGTGTTCATCAACAAGGCATCCGCGAATGCTCTTAATAATTGATATTGTTGGGATTTTCGCACCACCGTCGTAGCGTCTGTCGATTTTTTGACATGAAATCACCGACATGACGGATGCCGCAAAAACCTAGAAAATCTGACGCGCATTCGCGGGCGTGTACATCGCCGTGACTGCCTCCATCAATCCTTCAACGGAAGAGAGGAATTCCGAGTGACGATTCTACTCGCAGCGGCGTCTGAGGCCTGACGCTCAGAAACGAACTGTTCAGTCCGGGTTCAGCAATCGCTTGCTAGCGACCTACTGCGGGAAAGGCATCAAAAGGTGGATGAAGTGGAAGCAGGAGAAAGCCGCAGCGATTGGAGTAGGCCGCGGACGATGGCGTCCAAGGCTGTCCGCATGGTTACACGCGCCCTCGTGTTTACGGTGTTCTCCGTCTGCATGCTGGCCGCCATGGCCGCGTACATGGTCTTCGGACCGCAACCAGAGCAATCTCTTACTACGAACTCTGACGGCTTGAAGTCCTTTGAAGCCGAGTGAGCGGGCCGCCGAGTGTTCTGTCAATTGTAACTAGGCTAAGCCGGAAGCGGGCCGGAGGGACACCATCGGCCTTTCGGGCCGAAGGCGCTGCGGCTCTCAACCCGCACTCCCCCGCGCTCTCCCGATCACGCCCTCTGGGCCGACGGTTTCGATGTCGAGCGGAAGGTGAAGCGGGTGCCCGAGTGGCTCAAGGACGACGAGCCCGCGGTAGTTCCTTCCTGTTCGGGCGCAGATACCGGACGCCGGCAGTGAATCGCTATTCATAGGATCCCGAGCGTTCCGAGTTTGAGCCGCAAATACATCCCGAAAGTCGTAGGAGAATTATCAATATGGACTGGGGAATGGAGGATTTCGCAGCGGCAACAGCGCTCCTTGGCGTTTCCGGAGTCGCGCCTGGTTTTTGCCCTGACAAGCGGCCATAGTCGATTTCTGCGGGTTCTACTGGCCGTCGGTGTAGTTTCGGTCGCGCTGGCGATCTGGGCTCACCTGGCGGTCGGCATTTTCTCGGCAAATTGATCCGCCCCATGGGTATGCTGTCGTGGCACACGCACGTCATGAATAAGGAGCAGCATGAGCACGATCGAGAAAGCAGCCGCCGTCGCCATGCAGGCCCACGCGGACCAGGTTGACAAAGGGGGCGCGCCATACGTCACCCATCCGTCCCGTGTTTCGCTCGCTGTCGATGGTGGGGAGGCGAAAATCGTCGCACTTCTTCACGACGTGGTGGAGGACAGCGAATGGACGCTCGACCGGCTCCGTGCCGCAGGCTTCTCCGCAGCTGTTGTGAACGCCGTCGATGCTCTCACGCATAGGGACGGCGAGGACTACTTCGATGCTGTCCGTCGTGCCAAGGCCGATCCGATCGCCCGGATCGTGAAGTTGGCCGATCTCGCTGACAACTCCGACCGGACGCGCCTGAGCGAGATCACCGAGCAAGACGAACAACGCCTCGCGAAGTATGCCAAGGCGCGCGAAATCCTGCTGGAGAATGAATGAACCGCCTCGTCTTCGCCATCACCCTCCTGGCCAGCCCCGCCATGGCGGGCACGCTCCCGGTCTGCTCCGGCGGCGACCGCGCGGAGCGTGGGCTGACCTGCATCGTCGACGGCGACACCGGCTGGGAGCGTGGCGTGAAGTGGAGAACCCTGAACGTCGACACTCCGGAGATCAGCCAGCCCGAATGCTCTGCGGAGAAGCGGCTCGGGCTCAAAGCCCGCGACCGGCTACGCCAATTGATGGCGAGCGGTTACCAGATAGAGTGGACCGGCGGCCGCGGGAGCTACGGACGCGAGCTCGCTAACGTCATCCTTTCGGACGGGCGCGATGCGGGCCAGGTCCTGATCGACGAAGGACTATCGCAGCCATGGCCGAACGACGGGAACCGGTGGTGCCGGTAAAACCAGCGCCGCACCCCGGCATCTCTACATGCAGTGCGGAAGGCAACGATGTACCTGCGGCGCCTGCTGCTATCCATGGGTCGGAGAATGAAGCGTAAGCCCTTCCCGTGGCGAAAATTCACCCCCTCACAAATCGACCTCATGGAGCGGATCGCGGTGGCGGGCGGAACTCTGCCTTATGACAAGCTGGAATACTGCGATGTCGTCGCCTTCGAAGAGCTGCGGAAACTGAAGCTTGCGGACATGCGGCCGAAAGGCCGGTCGAAGCTGGAAATCGTTCTCACCGCGAAAGGGAGCCAGTTGCGCAGGGACGCCTACCGCACGGAACAGATCATCGTCCGCGTGACGGAGCCGCAGATCGAACTTCTACGCTACCTTGACGATGGCCACCCGCACGAAGACAGCGTGGGGCGAACGGTTCATGAGCTGCCGGGCATGATGCTCGACGTCTGCCGTCGCATGTCTCTGCGCGGGTGGGTGGAATGGCATGGTGGATGGGACGGCCTGAGATGGGCGCGGCTGACGCCAGCGGGGCGGGAGGTGCTTGCCGCGGTCGATGCCATGGATGATGCTGTCACGCAGATGGCCGTAGCGCAGAGGCGCGGCCCGCTCCAGTAGATGGCGGCTCCGTGCGGCGGAGGGAGGACGAATGGAGTTTCGAAGACTGATGTGCCTCCTTGCATTGCTCATGGCGGCCGCCAGCTTTACCGGGTGCGGTGGCATGAACCGAGCCGTTGGTGTGCTGCCGAACACCGCCGACGATCTCGCGAAGCGGACAGAGCCGTTCCGCGCCGACAGGCGGGCAGAGCGGCCGTCAGAGACCGAACGATAATTGCCAATCCGATGAGCCTGACGAGCTTGCTGGCGCGGGTGCGTGGGCTGTTCCGAGCACCGGAGCATGTCCGCCGGGAGGCCACCGTCCTCGTCACCATGCACGGTCCGCAGGGCGCATGGGTCGTCGCCCGCGACAAGCGCCGGCTCGCAAAGGTGGCCGACGCTGAAGTTGACGAGCACCGGTGGAACGCCGTCATGCGGGAGATCGAGCGTCAGACCGGGTACCAGCATCAGCCCGACACAGCGACGAGGATGGCGGAGCGTTGACCTGTGGGGACGTTGGGGCCTTACTGGCAGTCCGAGCGACCGAGCCGGCCTTGAGGGCTGCCATGGAAGACACGGCCAACGACCTAGCCGAAAAGATCGAGGCAGCCGAACACGAGCGGGCGGTGTGGGAAGCGGGCCGGCAAGCCTTCCGCGCCGAGGGCGCCGCGGCTCTCAATCCGCACTCGCCGAGATCTCCTGATCATACGCTCTGGGCCGATGGTTTCGATGCCGAGCGGAAAGTGAAGCGAGTGCCAGTGTGGGCGGACGAAGACGGACCCACCAGACGAGCGCCGGCGAGTGATCAGGGTGAATAGGCGCCATGCCGGCCGCGCGCGGAGAGTGATCACCGATGTCTGAGGAGGCGCGGATTGGGAAGCCCGGAAATGCAGGCTCTCTAGGAATTCTGGAAATTCCTGCTTATCGGAATGCGCCGAAGAGAAACGGCTCGGGCTCAAAGCCCGCGATCGGCTACGCCAATTGATGGCGAGCGGTTACCAGATAGAGTGGACCGACGGCCGCGGGCGCTATGGGCGAGAACTCGCCAACGTCATCCTGTCCGATGGGCGCGATGCCGGCCAGATCCTGATCGACGAAGGACTCTCGCAGCCATGGCCGAACGAAGGGAACCGGTGGTGCCGACAATGATCGACATGATCGCCGGCGGAGCGGTGCCGCTGGCTTCGGAGGATCGCAAAGAGGGATGCTGGCGTGGGCTGCGAAATGGCAAGGTCATAGCGTCCGTCATGTCCCGGCAGGACGGGAGCTGACAGTGGTCGCTCCGCGGCGTAAACCCATTCGGGATATCAAAGTCCGCAGGTATGGAAGACAGCTTAGAAAGCGCCATGGCTGCCGCCCAGGCATCATGGGATCGCTGGTGCGTTGCTCTTGGCCTTACTGCGGTGTAGGTGGCATGCCGTCTCCGCCCCTCAACCCGCACACCATCGACACCCTCGGCAAGCTCGCCGACAACGAGATGGGTTTGGTGTGGGCCTGCAATGGCTGCCACCGCACGCTGGGGCTGCCCCTCGACGAGGCCATTCACCGTTAGGAACGAAACCAGGTGTTTGTACAGTGGGCGCCGCCGCTGAAGTGCATAGGCTGCGGCAGCCGAGACATCAGCAGGCGAAGGTGCCGCGGCGGGGCGGGTAAAGAATTGATCGGAGCGCGAATCATCTCGATTGACTCCCCTCACCTGCGAAAGCGTTAATATTGGGTTAACCCGAGGGGACCCGAAATGACGGCTCATGATTTTATCGAGTGGTTGGACCGGATGTGGCTCTCTGACGACGAAGCAGCCCGGCGTCTGTTCATCTCCGTCCAGGACGTGACGCGCTTCAAATACGAAGGCGCTACCAGAACCATTGGGCTAGCCTGCGCTGCCATTGCAGTGGGGGCACCGGTTTGGTCGTCGACGCAGAAGCACAAAACGAAACGCAAGGTGAGGAAGGCGGCGTAGCCACGCCGAATTTCCGAAAGTGCAAAAAGCCCAGCCGCTCTCATAAGGGAACGACCGGTCCAGTGTCACGCGCTCACGATGCGCGCCTGTTATACCGGTCCGCGCTTGATCTGACTCGGTTGTGATTGTCTTGTTTTGGGTGAGCGTGATTCCCTGTTCCCGCCAATGGAGGGAACGAGCGATGGCCTTGAAAATAAACGAGGA
>NZ_JAZHLI010000123.1:0-6121 GCF_036549475.1 Aurantimonas sp. A2-1-M11
AGTGCCACCGACAAAAAGTCCCTCAAATCGCGGCGAAAACTCGCCGGCTGGTCTCCCGACTACCTCGCAAAACTCCTCGATCCGACGGCATGAAATATGGATTCGGAGCCCTGCGCCGCGTGGCAATCGTCACGCGCGGCTTCATCCTCTCGGCCTTGCGTCCTATACCGCGAGCAGGGAACCCGACTGCACCCGTTCGCCCAGCCTCGAACCGTCCAGCTCGCATCGTCGCTTTGCACTCAATCGGGATCCGGCTCGGCCGGATCAGCAAATTCTCCATAGACGGTCACGACGCAGGCCCGCTCGTTCATGCATGGGCGGTTGTCGGACGCCGGCTCACCACCCGGCCGCAATCATTGCGCCCGCCGGCATCCGAAAACCTTCACCTTCTCGGACCTACAACGTCGCATCGGGAATGCCTGAATGCGGACAATACTCCACTTCAGACAGTGGGTTTCTCCGATGCCGTGTACGCGAGTGTTTGGGCTGTACTCTTGCCCGGACCACTTCGCCGCATACAGCGCGCGTCGGCGTGATGCAGGAGCGTGTCCCGCTCACCATTAGCATCGTTCGATCACGAGATGCCGCCCCGCTGGCTTGGTTTTGCTCCGACGTTGACATCACGACTAACATTAAAAATGGCTTGAGCTTCCGGTCACTGGAAGCTCCATTATGAGACGACACACCAGAGGTTGGCAGGCATGGACCACGATCATAATCACGCCGCGCCGGACGTCCTTGCGGGAGCCAAGTCGGCGAAGGATCCGGTCTGCGGGATGACGGTTGCGGTCAAGCCCGACGGGCGTCACGCGGAGTTCGAGGGCGCGACTTTTCATTTCTGCTCCGAGAAATGCCAGATAAAGTTCACGGCCGATCCCTGGTTCTACGCCTCGGGCCGGGCCGCAGGACGGAAGAAGGTCGCGCCAGCCAACGTCCAATACACATGCCCGATGCACCCCGAGATCGTCACTGACGCTCCTGGAGCCTGCCCGATCTGTGGCATGGCGCTGGAGCCGATGCTGCCTTCCGACGAGCCCAGCGAGGAGTTGATCGACTTCACCCGCCGGATGTGGATTTCGGCGGCGGCGGCGGTACCGCTGATCGTGCTGACCATGGGCGAACTGGTGGCGCTACCCGTGCGTGATTGGATCGGTCACCAGACCGCCAGCTATCTCGAATTCGTGCTGGCGACGCCGATCATTCTCTGGGCGGCTCTGCCGTTCTTTCAGCGTGGCTGGGACTCGGTGGTGAACCGTAGCCCTAACATGTGGACACTGATCAGCCTCGGCGTAACGGCAGCCTATCTCTACTCGTTGGTCGCGACATTCCTGCCGGGCGTCTTTCCCGATGCTTATCGGATGGGCGGAGGTGTCGGCACCTATTACGAAGCGGCCGTGGTGATCGTTGCGCTGGTATTCGTCGGGCAGGTCCTGGAACTGCGTGCGCGCGAACGCACTGGCGACGCAATCCGCGCGCTTCTGGACCTGGCGCCCAAGACCGCGCGCCGCATCTTGCCTGATGGCTCGGAATATGACGCGCCGCTGGACAACATTATGGAAGGCGACCGTCTGCGCGTGCGGCCCGGCGATGCGGTACCGGTCGACGGAACGGTGATCGAGGGGCGTTCATCGCTCGACGAAAGCATGCTGACTGGCGAGTCGATGCCGGTGGAAAAGGGTCCGGGCGATGCGGTGACCGGGGCTACGATCAACAAGAACGGCTCCCTGGTGATGGCGGCTGGCAAGGTCGGCTCCGAAACGGTGCTGGCACAGATCGTGACGATGGTGTCGAACGCACGCCGTTCCCGCGCCCCGATCCAGGGGCTGGCGGACAGGGTGTCAGCGGTGTTCGTGCCGGCGGTCGTGGCCATCGCGGTTTTCGCCTTCGTTGTCTGGCTGACCTTTGGCCCGGAACCCGCGCTTGTTTTCGCCATAGCCTCGGCCGTGTCCGTGCTGATCATCGCGTGTCCTTGCGCCCTGGGACTGGCAACACCGATCTCCATCACCACGGCGGCGGGGCGCGGGGCGCAGGCTGGCGTTCTAATCAAGGACGCCGAGGCGCTGGAGCGCATGGCGGCCGTTGATACACTGATAGTCGACAAGACCGGCACGCTGACCATGGGCAAGCCGAAGCTGACCGATACGCTCGCGCTCGGAAACCTGACGGAGCCCGACCTCCTATCACTGGCGGCAGCGCTGGAGCGCGGCTCGGAACACCCGCTGGCCGAAGCGATCGTCGAGGGAGCTGAGGCGCAGGGTGCCCCGCGTCAGGAGGCCGCGGACTTCGAAGCGGTCACCGGCAAGGGCGTGCGCGGCAACGTCGGCGGGCGCGCGGTTGCGCTCGGCAACTCCGCTATGATGCGGGAGATGGGGCTGGATGTGACGCGGGCCGAAGGGAAGGCCGACACGCTGCGCGCTGAAGGCAAGACGGCGATGTTCATTGCGGTTGAGGGCGCGCTGGCAGGCATCGTGGCGGTGGCCGACCCGATTAAGGAATCAACGGCGCAGGCAATCAGGGAACTCCACGGCCAGGGGCTACGCGTCATCATGGCGACGGGCGACAACGAACGCACGGCGCAGGCGGTCGCGGGGAGGCTCGGCATCGACGAGGTCCGCGCGGGGGTGCTGCCCGAGGCCAAGAAGGACCTGATCGACCAGTTGCGCCGCGATGGCCACAAGATCGCGATGGCAGGCGACGGCGTCAACGACGCGCCCGCGCTTGCCGCCGCTGATGTCGGCATCGCCATGGGAACGGGCGCAGACGTGGCGATGGAAAGTGCAGGGATTACCCTCTTGGGCGGTGACCTGATGGGCATTGTCCGGGCGCGCAAGCTGGCGCGCGCCACCCTGCGCAACATCAAGCAGAACCTGTTTTTCGCCTTCGCCTACAACGCCCTCGGCGTGCCTATCGCGGCAGGGCTTCTCTACCCCGTTACCGGGCTTCTTCTCTCGCCAATGATCGCGGCAGCCGCGATGAGCCTGTCTTCGGTATCGGTCATCAGCAATGCACTTCGGCTCAGGCGGGTCGACCTGTGATCCAGGCTTCCCTCAAGCTCAAAGCGCGTCGGTTTCCGACGCAGTCATGGTGTGGCGAGCAATGAGCAATTCACACTTGACGTCCTCTGATCCGACTCGTGTCCTCTCGGATCGGCTCAACCAGAACTGCTTCTGCGTCACGCTCGACCGTCGATCGCTGTGCGAGGCACTAGAGCAAGAAGCTGGCGATCCGGAATTCTGCGAAAGGTTCATCTGCCCTAAGGCTCACTTGTTCTCGAACGTGCCGGTATTCCTTGCTGCCAGCCAGGTAGCCGAGATGCAGAAGGTGGTCGCAGCTATCGAGCAGACGGCCCGGCTCACCGCGTACAAGGCCGCGGTTTTCTCTTGGGCCCCCAAAATCTCGCGGGAGGATCACGGCCCGGCTGGCGCCCTGATGGGCTACGACTTCCATCTCGGTGAAGACGGCCCCCGACTTATCGAGATTAATACCAACGCCGGTGGGGCATTCCTCAACGCTCTTCTTGCAAGAGCGCAGCGCACGTGCTGTGCGGAAATGGACCTACCACTTAAGCCGCACGCCTTTGAGGATGCGGCGTTTCGCATGTTCCAGAACGAATGGATGCGCCAGCGGGGAAACGGTGCAATACGTCGGATTGCTATCGTCGACGACAGGCCGGAGGAACAGTATCTTTATCCTGAGTTCGTGCTGGCGAGGCAAGCCTTGGCCGCTCGCGGCGTGGACGCAGTCATCGCGGACGCCAGCCAGCTTCGCCTTGAGGCCGGTCGGCTCAGCCTCGAGGGAAAGCCGATCGACCTTGTTTACAACCGGGTCACCGATTTTGCGTTCGATCAGCCAGAACACAAAGCGTTACGAGACGCCTACCGAGACGGCGCCGTGGTCGTCACGCCGAATTCATACAACCACGCGCTGCTCGCCGACAAACGGAACCTTTCGATCCTCTCAGATCCGGCATTGATCGAGACCTGGGGCTTGGAACCGACACTTCTGGCGCAGCTCCGTTCCGTTCCGCGCACTGTCCTTGTCACTCCCGAAAATGCCGAGGACCTTTGGAAGTCGCGGAAGGCCCTGTTTTTCAAGCCGATGGGCGGACACGGTGGAAAGGCGGTGTATCGCGGCGACAAGGTGACGAAAGGCGTCTGGGCAGAGATCGAGCGGGGTGGCTACGTTGCCCAGACTCTAGTCAAGCCGAGCGAGCGCATGATCAGGATCGATGACGCAGTCCAGCCGCGCAAGATGGACATCAGGCTCTATACCTATGATGGACAGGTGCTTCTGGTTGCTGCGCGCCTCTATCAAGGACAAACCACGAATTTCAGAACACCTGGAGGTGGGTTTGCTCCAGTATTTGTGATCAGATCATGACGGCAAGTCGGGGTAGATCAAAGGAACCGAGAATGAATTATACAATCAATCGAACGATTGCTGGCTGGGGTATCGATGACATTGACGCCCGAACACGCCAAGCGTTAGCGAACCATGGCTTCGGCATACTGACCGAAATTGACGTCAAGGCGACGATGAAGAAAAAGCTCGATGTCGAGATGTCGGCGTATCGCATCCTCGGCGCCTGTAATCCGAAGATGGCGCATCAGACTATCGGAATCGAACCACGGGTTGGCGCGATGCTGCCCTGCAATGTCATCCTGCGCGAAGTCGAGGGCGGCGTGGAAATCAGTGCGATCGACCCGGTGGCGTCTATGCAGGCGATCGAAAACGCCGAACTGACGGCCGTGGCGGGGGAGGTGCGGGACCTTCTGGCGAAGGCCGTCGACGCGATTTGATGGGATATACCAGTGAGACGAACGCGCGCGCCTTTTCCGAAGACCGCGCACGCCCTGCTGGCCTGTGGGAGGCGCCCGAACTCCCCGTCGCCTACTTCTCTTTCGTCCTGCATTTCGTCTGGGAGTTCATTCAAGTTCCGACCTATACAGGCATGGCCGAGATGCCCCACTGGGAGGCGATCAAGCTTTGCATGTCGGCAACTTTTGGCGATGTCGGGTTCGCGCTTACTGCATTTTGGGCTGCCTGTCTGGCGGCACGTAGCCGTGACTGGATCCTTCGGCCAACTCGCTTTCCGGCCGGGCTATTTGTCGTTGTCGGTATAGTCCTGACCGTAGGGTTTGAGTACTACTATACCAACATCAGCTTACGCTGGACCTATTCGGAATTGATGCCGCTTGTACCGCCCTTGGGCACTGGGCTGAGTCCGCTCCTGCAATGGTTCGTCGTTCCACTACTCGTAATCTGGCTGACCCGTCGGCACCTCCTGGGCGCGCAGGTCATACGCGAGGCCGTATGACGGTTCGGCAGCCCAATGCCCGCTGCGACCTCTGGTCAGTCGTCGGCCCGTAGGCTTTCTTCAGGATCATGCCGATGCCGCCCGCAGACGGAAACGCATTCGATATCTTGATGTAGGTGTAGGCGCTGAACCCGGTCACGATCGCACCGACAACAAACGAGAGCGGGAAGAGCGGCCCGGCGAGTTCGGCAATCTGGCCCGTCAGCGCAAAGATGCCTGCCCCAATCATCACACCGGTGCCCATGGCCACCGCGCCCGGCAGGGTAATGTGACGGGGTTGCCGCTTTTTTGGAGGCTATGCGAGAAAAGCCTGAAGGGGATATTGGTGACGAGCGAATACGAGAAGAACAGCCGGTCGCGGCAGGCGCCTCGCTGCTGATGGCGCTGTCGATGGTTATCAACGAAAGCCTCGTCGCTCGCACCTTCGGCACCTATTCCCTATAGGTCTTCGGAGGCGATCCGGACAGCGCTCTGGTATCGATCATCGGTGTCGGGCTGATTGTCTTCGCCTATCTTCTGAATGCCTCAGGCACACGGTCGGTCGGGCTGTTCTCCATCGTTATGGCGGTACTCAAGGTGGCGGGGATCGCGCTGTTCGGAGTTGCGGGACTCTGGGCGAGCGGCATCACCTTCGAGGCCACGGACGGCGAGATGGGCGCGGGCGGCTTCATCGCCTCGGTCGCGCTGTCTATCGTGTGCCTCCGGCGTGAGCCGCCTTGCGAACTTTGGATGAGATCGTTGTTTTTGCGGCGTGGTGTGGTGACCACGGTGCAAGCAATGAGGATATCCACGTGACCTACCATC
>NZ_JAZHLI010000124.1:0-5894 GCF_036549475.1 Aurantimonas sp. A2-1-M11
AGCCGATCCTCGACGTCCCAAAACCCGATCTGTCCCGCCATCCGACCCCTCCCGAAAGCGCGACCTCAGTGAATCATGTCAGCACGAAATCCGCCAGTTTCCGGAGGCATCCACCCCTATTGCATCATAGTCGCCCCTCGGGCTCGTTCCGGCCAGGTAGCGAAACCCACCGGCTTTCAGTCACCCGTCACAGGGTGGGCTCTGCCCGCCAAGGCAGAATCATGGGAGCCAAACTCCAGTCTACCGAGACTCATTGCGCTACGTTGTGCCCGCGATCGGGCCGACGTCCTTCAAAACTATGGCGCAGGCTCGGCACATCTCGAGCCGAGGCCCCACGAGGAAAAGCGCCGGTCGCGCTCGCAGGCCGGACCAGGCGTCCTCCACCATCAATCTGGTTTGACCCGTTCGTGCGCAGGGGCAAGCGCCGCCAGCGTCCGCGCACCGGGCTTTGGGTCCGTGGGGTAGCGGAAGAACGCAGTGCGATAGACGGCGTTATCGCACCTTTCCGACGCATCGCAGGGCCGCCTCGCCCGGCAGCCTCACGAGACCGCTCCCGCACAAAGGGCAAACGCAAAACACCACACGATGCGTGCTGCAGCCGGGGGACGTGCGCAGTGGCTCGTGTCGGGCCACGCCAGACGGCGACCGCACGACGGTTGTCGCCGCTGCGGCCGGGGTTCACAAGAAAACCAGATCGGGGCACGGGCCGGTCTGGAAGATCGGGGGGCTCTACGTTGTTTGGTGGCCGAACAAGCTGCGCATTCGGCGTGGAGAATAGCGCCGAATCTGAGGTGCCGGGTGGGCCGCTGACCAAAACGATGGTCGACTTGCAGGTCGAACGTTGTCGCCCCTGGCCCGAGACTTGCCGTCGTCGCCAGTCTTAGCACGGCCAGACCTTGTCCCGCCGCTTCTTGGGGTTGTCGCGATCGGTTTCGGCGACGTTCGCGAGATCTTCTCCGGGTCGCTACGGCCTGCAGCACCAAATCGATCGATTCGTTCTTCACTAGCCGCCGCAAAATATTGCGTTCCATCCCCACAATCGCCGGCGTTGCGGTATCCCGAGTTCTTTTTTCTGAACTTTCGTCACTTACGCTGTGGGCCAAGATCGACCAACGATCGTTGGTCGGTTGAGCGGCTTCTTTCTTTGAACAACAAGAAAGGCCGGCGACGGGTCCTGTCGCCGGCCTCGCGATGTCAATGGAGCAAACGGTTGAACATTGCGACACAAAGGGGCTGCAAAACCGACGGCTGGCGGGCGATCCAGCGCTTTGCCGCGATACGTGTCCCCGCATAGGCGATCTCGTCTTCAGACCGCAACGATGAGCAAAGTGCCGCAAAATCGTCAGTGTTCATATCGTGGTCCCAAGCCGTAAGCCGCCTGAGGAGCCGGCGGCGGCTGCGCAGCCGCTCGTACTCCTCACGCGCCCGCTCGATGCGGCCTACGGCTTGTCGGGGTTTATCCCGGGCAAACCCTGTCGCAGGGCCTCATGCATGGCGCGGCTCCACATCCGGAGTTCCCCCCGCACAACCCGGACCATGTCGTCGCTCTCGCCGACAATTCTGGCGATTTCCTCGAGAGACATTTCCGGAAGTTCGCCGGGCAAGACACTGGCAGCGTCGATCTTGCGCCAGTGCGGGGGAAGTGTCGGCATCACGAATGTTGCATCTGCGTGAGCCAGAAGACGCACCATCGTTTCGTCGTTCATCGAGGGAAGAGCGCCATCGCGTTCGTTCGCGACGACGATGACGGTGCTGTCGTCTTCGAAGATCTGCTTTGCGTACATGACCGTGTCCGCACCGAGCGCGATAGATTCAGGTTGAGCGGTCACTGGAACAACAACGACCGCACGATAGCCCGCGTCTTTCACACGTTCACGCAAATCGGAATGGATCGCGTAAGACAGGAATGGTCGCGCAGCGGGGCTACCGATATCAACCAAGATATCCGCCGATCCCGCGCCTTGCGAAAGCGCGGTCTGAACCGGCGCAAACGCCCGGAGTACGGCGTGCGGGTCTTTGCGCAGAGCTTCACCGGTCGGCAAATCTGCGATTTCGACGGGAACGCCGATCCGCTCCAGCAGTCGGCGCGTCGGATGACGCGAGTCGATGGAGACCGCACGGAGTTTCCGGGAGAGGTCGGACAGGAAATGGGCGATGAGCGCAGCGAGCAGACTCTTGCCAACCCCACCTTTGGGGGTCAGGACGATGATGAACATCGGCATGAGCGCGGCGGCAGCCGCCTCTTGTGGTTTCTTGGACATGGGACTCCTCTTCGGCTTGTGGTTCGGCGGGACTCGCCGTCGAAGAGCTTTTCCAAATCTGCGGACCTTCGTCCGGTAACAATTCCCGGTTGTGACCGCGACGGTCGTCAATTGCTGAGAACAACCGGCACGTCGGCTTCTGGCGCAAGTTTATCCGTACCTCTGCTCGGGTCCCAAGCGTGCAAGATTGCGCGCACATGAGCGATCAATAAAGCCGGATTGTGCCGCCTTTCCGAATTCATCTGGAGTGTCGGGAGCGTTTGCCGCGCAGGCCAGTGCGACAGTTTGGCGTTTGCGACGCTATAGACGCAGGCTGCTAAACGGAGTGCGATTTCCGCTCGCCAGTAGCCGACGGGTCCAAGCAGGTTCGCGACATCCTTGTCGAGATCGCGCTCGAGCAGAAGGAGATCGACGAGAGCTGCGACATGCTCGTGCTGACAGAGCATCAGAAGCTCACGATAAATACGGTCACTGGGGCGGGATGGCGATCCGTCGTACAATCGGCGCCCGACCGCGCCGAGTTCGTGAACGAAAGCGTCGACGATCGCATCGATTGCATCGGCAAGACTGCGCCCGACCGCACCAGCGGGACGGATGCGCCAGTCAGGCCACAAAATTCCTACCAATCCGCGTTGCAGGTTCCAACCCGGCGGCGGTTGGACCCGGCGGCTCGCCAGGCCGGGCCCGCCCTCACCTTGCTTGGTTCCGAGACAAGCGGAAACTTGTTCAATCGTCACGTCGAGAAATCGCAAGAAATCGTCGCGACCACCGTTTTCTACCATGGCCGACACGCAACTTCTTAAATCCGGCATTGACCGGAGCCGGCTTCCGTGCGGCAGGCCGAAAAAGATGGCACCGGCAGCGTGAAAATCATGAAGGCCTTCCCGCTTGACCAAGTGCTTGGCAGTCTCAAGCCGACGCAGTGCGACGTCGAGATCGCCCGTTCCGTGCAAGGACGGATCGGATCGCGGGTCTCTCCAGCCGTAGCCAATCGGTACGATGGTGCTTCCGTCCGACGTCGAAAGCCGGGATATCGGCGCAGGATAGTATCCGAGGAGTGCATCTACGCATGCGAACGAGAACTTGGCGCCCGCAGGGATCTCGTGGCCTGTCGCGACCGCGCGCAAAGCTTCGAATTCATCGAACAAGGCGCTGGCCGTCGGCGCCGTACTCTCCTGTTCCACTTCCGCCTTCCACCGATGAACGATCCGCCACGACCTTCTGGTGATCACATCCGGATCGACCAGATCACCCGTTGCCCCGTATCGTTGCTGGAAAGCCTCTGCCACCTGATTTGCAGCATGCCAGACGCACTGGCGAAATTCGGGCGGGATCGATAAGGGCGGCTGCAACGCTTCGGGCCGCGGCGTTCCTATGGATGGCACAGCATCAGTCCTGGCCGAGGGAATCTACAGCGGCGAGCAACGCCTCTCGTCGGCTTGCGGCATCGTCGTCATCCGCGCTTGCCCTTTTTCGCTCGGTAGGAAGAGAGGCCTGCTTCGTGGCGGGTGACCTTGCTACCGTTCGAGCCGTATGCTCGGTATGATCGGACGGCCGCTCCGAGTGTCTGTCATGAATTGAACGCGCGCGGTGTATCTGTGCAGCAAGAACCCGCGGGTCGAGGGGCTTGCCTCCTCGCCCGGCGATACCTTCTTCCGCACAGATCGTCGCGATCGTCCGCCACGGCACGCCGCGGATCCGAAGGGCGGCGAAAGGCGCAAGATGGTCGCGTAGAATCGCTCCGAACCGTGGCGCCCAAGGATGGGCATCCGCCGCGGCGAGTTCGCGAAGCGCTGCTCTGATCTCGTCTTCGTTCATGGATCAAGTCACCAAACGTAACATAACGTTCGCGAACGTTATAAGACGTTTCGGGCTGAACTTCAAACGGCTTCGATACCTGATGAAGGGAGGTTCTCCGATACCGTGCCGCGGACCCAGTCGAATCTACACTTATGCACTCTCATCTTGGGAAAATCTTGCGGGCGTATCTACCATAGATTGTTACCGGATATCGCGGCCCCGCTTTGCCAGCCTCTCGTTGGAGGTGGCGATGGGTATCAGAGTCAACACCGCGGCGCCGGCTGCGTATTACCTTGCAGACAGACTGGCAGCGGAGCGCCGCTATCCGGCAGTAGAATGGGCGCGCTGGGATCACCTGGGCGGGCTTGTGCCTGATCACGGTATGAACGTCTTCATCGACGACGATTTCGTGTCAACGCTGAACACTGCGCTGCCGAGGGCTGTATCCGCGAAATCCAGTAAACGTGTAGCTGCCTACGATATCACGGTAGATCATGAAAAGCCGATCTCGGTTCTCTGGGCGCTTGCGACCGATCACCGTAAGGCGGCGCTCGAAGAGCTTCATGATCGCGTCGTCTCGGCAATTGTCGCGGACATCGCGGAGATTGGGATGGTGGCGCGACGTGGTGCCGGAGGGAAGCGGGTCGAACCCGTGGAGATGCCGCCCGTCGCACGGTTCCTGCACCTGACCGCGCGCCCCACTCCAATGCCAAGCGGGCGGGACCTGCCGGCCCCACATCTGCATACGCAGATCGTTATCGTAAACCATGCTCGGCGCGCTGATGGCACCTGGGGCACGATTGACGGACGCCGGCTCTACAAGGCCATCCGTCAGCTCGAGGCGCAACGACGCTCAGTGATCGATTCCGGGTTGAATGCGCTCGATATACCGAGTGAGCGGGACGACCGGGGCGTGCTTCGCATTCACGGGATCGATCCGATTCTTATCGCGGCGTTTTCAGCCAGGCGCGTAGCGCTTCTCGCTGCCACCCGGTCGATCAGCGATCCACATCTGGCGGCTGAAGTCAGACAGCGGCTGGCTCTGTGGCACCGCCGCCCGAAAACGACCCATTCGCTGGCGGATCTTGAGACGGCCTGGCGCGAAGAGGCTGAGATTTTGCAAGGTAAGATGCGGCCCCGGGGTCGGTGGATCAGACCCATTTTGGATGCGGGTGTCTCCGTCGCCGCCGCGATGCCGGACGATAACTGCAAAGCCGACTTGACTGGGGACTTCGTCGATCTGGACGAAAGTGAAATGCTCCGCGATGACGACGAACCTGCGGACGCTAACCAAGATATCGACGAAACTCCTGATCTCGATGACGTGACTCTCGAGCAGGATATCGAAGCGACCGACGACGAGTTCATTGACGACAGCTACTTCGAGGATCCTGATGGCCCTTGATTGCCACGCTCCATTGCCCATGCGAGGTCTTGCGTCTTCCAACTTGGCTTGGTCTGATAGCTGCTTACAGATGGCGATGGTTCTGTTGCCCCCCTTGCGGGGACAATGGAATACAGCGGCGTCGCTTCCGACGTTCGTCAATCGCGGATACGGCTGAAGACCGCTTTGGTAATCTGAAAAGGCGGCGCGCGATCCGGTTCCAAACCGCCGTCACGGCCATGCTCGTCAAAATGCCGCTCCGACCAAATCGGCCCTCCGCCGAAGAAGCTGTCTCGTCTAATGCTTACACGGCGGTGCCTGCCCAACAAATGTAGTCTAGAGCGTCCAGTAATAAGTGTGAATCGGATGGTTCCGCTTGGAGACGTATTCTGATTCCTTGTGTGCGGGAGGATACGCACCATGGGAAGATCGGTTTCATCGGACTTGCG
>NZ_JAZHLI010000125.1:0-5732 GCF_036549475.1 Aurantimonas sp. A2-1-M11
TCCTCGTTTATTTTCAAGGCCATCGCTCGTTCCCTCCATTGGCGGGAACAGGGAATCACGCTCACCCAAAACAAGACAATCACAACCGAGTCAGATCAAGCGCGGACCGGTATTAGATGTCGTGCCGTCATCGATCACAGGGCAGAGTTCAGGAGCTCCGGCACGAGATGAGCCGGCAACGTTGACGGCTTTACAAATAACTTGTCGCCCGGCTGCCCTTCGGGGGTGCCCGAGGCTGTTTCTGTGTCCAGAACCCAACATAATCTCGGCGCGGCAGTCGCGCCTCGAATATAGCGAAGGGTAGGGTTGCATCGTGCAGAGACGGGCCATGGAGTAGGCCTACAGGGTGCACTCTCCATACCCGAGCATCTCGGAGCCTTTTTCGGCGTCAGCGCTTCCAGCATTGAACACGCGCACGATTACGAATTTCGACGGCGGTGAGCCTTCGATATATTTCAGCGACCCGCACGCAGTTTCCGCAAGGCCGTCACGGTTATACCCATTGTCCTCGACATACAGTCTGAGAGACCCATTCTGTCCCCAAGAGGCGTCGACGACCATCGGATGGCTCTGAGGGATCCGGGCTATAGCCGCATCTTTCCAATCTTCTGCGAAGGCAGAGGTTGCAGGTAAAGCGGTAGCAAGAAAAACGGCGGCAATTGCAGAACGGATCATGCGGGTCTCCATAGCGGGGCCGGCAACCTCGCAGGGGCCGGTGGCCGCATCAAGAGCAGCATACGCTATGAAGAGATAGCCCCGCCTTCGCCAGCACCGAGGCGCTGACATTCCGGCTGCCAAAGCCTGCACATTTGATCGCTGGCTGCCAGCGGATGAACACACGATCTCGGCCCCAGGTCTTGATCATCCGCTCGAGCGTCAGATCCATTTTCCGATTGCAGTCGTCGCAATACCAGACGAGGCTAGTCTGGTTGTCGGCCAGCTGAGCGTGTCGATCACGTTTGAGTCAGTCATTGCCTGAGATCTGGGCCTCTGCGGCCAAGATCGGCTGCTCGGGCGAGACGCTGCGAAAGTGGGTGCAGCAGGCCGAGCGGGATCAGGGCGCTCGTGCTGGACAGACAAGCGAAGAGCGGGATCGGATCAAGGCTCTTGAACGCGAGGTCCGCGAGCTTCGCCAGGCCAATGAGATCCTGCGCAAGGCGTCGGCGTATTTTGCCCAGNGCGAAGAGCGGGATCGGATCAAGGCTCTTGAACGCGAGGTCCGCGAGCTTCGCCAGGCCAATGAGATCCTGCGCAAGGCGTCGGCGTATTTTGCCCAGCGGCATTTTCAGGAGCAACGGGATTGGCTGCTATCGCTCGACTGGGCGGACGACAGAGGTGGTGCCCGGCAGACTGCGGATGAGATAGGCAAGACGATCGTTCTTTATCAGAAGCTGATCGAGAGGCGGCAGACACGCGCACAGCGAATACATCGGTCGAACTCGAGGTCTTCGCCGTCGCGGGACGCAGGGTCGGATCGCGATCCGAAGATCAGCTCATCGCGGACAAGGATGTCGGGTGGGCCTATCGGTTGATTGCCGTGTTCGGAGCGCGTCGTCGCCTTAAATTCGTATCGAGGCCTGCCGGACTAGGTGTCGCGTCGCGGATACAGGCGGCGATGCCCGCCACATGTTCCCGGGAGGCATTGCAGAAGCGGTCGGCCATAGCCGACTCGAGAGGCTCGATCATGTCGGTGCCGGGTGGAAACTCCCGGAAGCGCCGTTTGAACCCTCCCCAGTTTGGCGCCGCCTGTCACCGATGCTTCTCCCGATGGGCGGGAGAGGGAATGCGGTGGAGCGCGCGCCAGACGAAAGGGTTGCCTTTATTGAGAGCAAGGCTTGCTTGACCCAAAGGATTCGACCAGCTTTATTCACCTGAATGCGTCACCGACAGTCAGATCAAGTTTCCGCCGTGCAGCCGCTCTGGGCGCCAGGCGAGACTGCGCCTGCAGCCGACTCCAGGCCGTAGCAGTCAGCGCCTGATCGCGGCGCGATGGCGCTCGTCGTCCAGCCGGGGGAGGAACCAGGCCAGGAGGCCCGCCAGCGGCAGGAACGAACAGATCCGGTAGACGGCCTCGATGCCGTAGGTGTCGGCCAGGCCGCCCAGGATCGCGGCGGCGATGCCGCCCAGGCCAAAATTCAGACCGTAGAACAGCCCGCCGATGAGACCGATGCGGTTGGGCAGCAGTTCCATGGCGTAGATCAGGATCGAGGCGAAGGCGCTCGCCATGACGAGGTTGATCGCGATCGTTAGCACGCCCGTCCAGAAAAGGTCGGCATAGGGCAGCATCAGGCTCAGCGGCAGCGGACCGAGCACGGAGATCCAGATGATCCGGTAGCGGCCGATCCTGTCGCCGACGATGCCGCCGATCAGCGCGCCGGCGGCTGCGGCGATGAGGAAGACGAACAGCATCATCTGCGAGGCCGGGATGGAAAGGCCGAACCGCTCGATGAGATAGAAGGTGTAGAAGGAGCGGAAGCTCTCGCCATAGGCGTTCTTGGAGAACATCAGGAGCGTCAGCACCGTGAGCCCGACGGCGATCGTCGCCGTTCCGTGGCGCGGCAATGCGGCATGATGTTCCGCTAGGGAGGCTCGCATCTCCGAAAAATGGCGGCTGATCGTTGCCTGCTGCCGTCCGATCCAGGTGAGGAGCAGCATGGCCGCCAGGGCCGCGGCGGTGAACCAGATCAGGCTCGGCTGCCCCATCGGAACGATGATCAAGGCTGCAAAGACCGGGCCGAGCGCGCCGCCCGCCTGGCCGCCGACCTGGAAGATGCCCTGCGCCAGCCCCTGCCGGCCGCCGGCAGCGTAGCGGGCCATGCGCGTGGCTTCGGGATGGAAGATCGAGGACCCGATGCCGATCAGGGCCACGGCCCATAGAATGGCCACGTAGCTCGTCGCAAAGGCGAGGCCGAGCAGGCCCGACAGGGTGAACATCATGCCCATGACGGGCGAGTACGGCGCCGGGCGCCGGTCCGTATAGAAGCCGACCAGCGGCTGCAGGAGCGAGCCGGCGATCTGGAAGGTCAGGGTGATCATGCCGATCTGCCAGAAGTCGAGCCCGTAGCTCCGCTGTATGATCGGATAGATGGCGGGGATCAGCGACTGCATGAGGTCGTTGAGGAGATGCGCGGTTCCCAGCACCACCAGAACCGCCATGTAGGTTCTGGGCTTCAGGGATATGGCGGCGGCAGTGTTCATTGCGGATCGTCCGTCTTTACTTCGGCAACAGGGGAATCTGACGACGATCGTCGATATGGGCCAAACTGTTCGCCCGGCGGCAAGATGCGATGCTTTATCTGCGCCCCACCGAAAAGGGAAGGTTTCGCTTGTCGTGCGGGAACTAGCCCGCGTGGCGGAGTTCTACCATATCGTCCTCGGGCTCAGAGACCGTTTGAGAATGGGTTTTGACTGGGTCTGATTTATGATTCACACTCTGGATGTGGACACGACAGACCCGAGCGAGAATGGCTTCGATCGAGCGAAAGACGAAGCGCTATCCGACTGATCTGACGGATGCGGAGTGGACGACGCTCGCGCCGTTTCTCCCGAAGCCGGCGAAGCGCGGTCGCAGGCTGGGCGTCGACATGCGCGAGATCGTCAACGCGATCCGGTACATGACGCGTAGTGGCGGCGGCTGGCGGATGCTACCGAAAGACTTCCCACCCTGGCAGACGGTCTATTGGTGGTTTCGCCGCTTCGTGCGGCTGATGCTGTTCAAGACGATCCACAATGTCGCGCTGATGCTGGACCGCGAGCGGGCCGGTCGCGAAGCCAGCCCCACGGCGGGTATTGTCGACAGCCAAAGCGTCAAAGCCCCTGCCGCCGGAGCCAAGCGGGGCTTTGACGGTGGCAAGAAGATCACCGGACGCAAGCGCCACATTGCCGTCGACACGGACGGTCGGCTCCTGATGGTGAACCTGACGCCCGCCGACGTATCTGACAGCGCCGGGGCGCAGCAGATTCTGGATGCCATCCGAAAACGCTGGCCGTGGCTGAAGCACCTCTTTGCGGACGGCGCCTATGACCGTACGGAGCTGATGGACAAGGCCGCCTTTCTCGACTTCGTCATCGAGATCGTGCGCCGGATCGACAAGGAGGAAGGCTTCAAGGTCGTGCCGCGCCGATGGGTGGTCGAAAGAACCTTCGGGTGGATGATCCGCTGGCGACGCCTCTTGCGGGACTATGAACAGCGCATCGACGTCTCGGAAGCTATGATCCACGTCGCCACGGGAAGCCTCCTACTCCGACGCATCAGCCATTGAGACCATTCTCAAACAGATGGGGTGATTGGGGTCTTCGCCGCGGGTGGCTGCTCCCGTCAGGATGTTAGAACGTGGTCCGTGTTGATCGGCCACAAGCATCGAGAGGAAGCAGCCATGAAGCACTATGCCGGACTGGACGTCTCTTTGGAAGAAACGGCCATTTGCATCGTCGACGAAAACGGGCGGATAGTGAAAGAGTTACGGGCTCTGAGCGAACCGCCAGCTCTGATCGCAGCGTTCGATGGTATCGGCCTGCAATTGGAGCGGATCGGGCTGGAAGCCTGCTCGCTGACGGCCTGGCTACACGACGGGCTGCGCGAAGCAGGCCTGCCGGCAATCTGCATTGAGACGCGCCAAGCCAATGCGGCGATGAAGACCATGCCGAATAAGACCGACAGGAACGATGCGCGGGCGCTGGCGCAAATCATGCGCACCGGTTGGTTCCGGCAGGTGCATGTGAAGAGCCGGCAATGCCGGCTGTGGCGCTCGGCTTTGGTGGCGCGCCGGACGGTTCTCAACGAAATGCGCTCGATCGAGAACGTTGTGCGGGCAATACTGCGGGAGGGCGGCATCAAGCTCGGGACGCCAAGCCGAGCCGTATCTGTCGCCAAGGTGCGCGAGATGGCGGCAAGCGATCCTCTGATGACGGCGATCGCTGAACCTCTGCTGGCCGTGCTCGCGACGATGCTGGAAGAGTTCGCCCGGCTGACGAAGCAGGTCCTCGACATCGTCAAGGGCGAGCCGGTGTGCCGGAAACTCATGAGTGTTCCGGGCGTCGGGCCTATCACTGCGCTCGCCTTCCGCGCCACGATCGACAGGCCGGACCGCTTTGACAAATCAAGGAGTGTTGGCGCCCATCTCGGCCTGACGCCGTCGCGCTATCAATCGGGTGAGACTGACATCCAGGGTCGGGTCAGCCGGTGCGGCGACGAACTCGCTCGAACCGCCCTTTATGAAGCTGCCCATTCGCTGCTGACGCGCTCGAAGAAATGGTCGAGCCTGAAGGCGTGGGGCATGGGCATTGCCAAGCGGCGGGGCATGGCACGGGCAAGGGTTGCGGTGGCCCGCAAGCTCGCCGTCATTTTGCATCGCATGTGGAGCGACGGCGAAGAATTCCGCTTTGGGAAGGAAGCCTTCGCCAAGGCCAGCTCCGCTGCCGCCTGACGATCGGCCACCAGGAAAGAAGGAAGAGCGGAGGCCACAACACATACCTGCCCGAAAGGGCAGAACCGGATCGTTCCCGTGGGGACGATGGGCGGCGATCTGGATGCCTCCGGAAACTGGCGGATTTCGTGCTGACATGATTCACTGAGGTCGCGCTTTCGGGAGGGGTCGGATGGCGGGACAGATCGGGTTCTGGGACGTCGAGGATCGGCTTTCGCAACTCTCACGCCATGGCGATCCATTGGAGAAGCTCTCCGTTACGGTCGATTTCGAGATATTCCGGGCAGACCTGGCGAAAGCGGTTCC
>NZ_JAZHLI010000126.1:0-5703 GCF_036549475.1 Aurantimonas sp. A2-1-M11
CTTGAGCGATGATCCGTTCGTTAGCCTGCCAGCCGTGGCACGCTGATCAATCCGGCTTGGCCGGAACCGCTCGGCCATCGCCGTCAGCTACACCACATGGTGGGACACTATCAGTACTCGCCCCGATAATCCGCTGAGGGAGCCGGGAAAAGCTGGTGCCGGTAGAGCCACCGAATCCCTTCGTTTGGCTCCCCACAACAGCTGCTAGTCCGGTAATCAGGAGCCGCCAAACGCTAAGATCGGTTCGGCGGCTCCGTGATCAATCCTTAGGCAAACTGCTTTTTCAGGGTATCGGCGATCCGCTCGCCTTTGCTGATCTCAACGTGCGCACGCTGGACAACACCTCGCGTTTCGGCCGTGAGATCCTGACTGTCTAAGGCTTCGCGGAATTTTTTCTCGATGTAGTCCTCGCCTTCCTCTACCCGCTCTACAGCCGCTTCGTTGCTGTCCTCAAAGGCATCGGCCAAGCTGGTGAAGGCACGGTGGGCAGCGCCCATGGTACTGCCACTTTCCCGGGCCTTGCCACCCAGGCGGACGATTTCGGCATTCAATATGCGAACGGTATCACGGCGCTTTCCTGCCTGTTCCCGGAGTGTCTGTTTCAGACCACTGTTCTCTGCTTTCTCCGAGGCGGTTTCGTAGCCGAGGGCGCTGTCGACGGCGGTATCGGTAAGGGTCTCGAGGATCGAAAGCTGGGTAGCCATGCGTCTTCTCCTTGCTTGTTTCTCTCGGCAAACAGCCGACGACCGAAAAGGATGCACAGGCAACCTACGCAAACGCCCTATGACGGCGTGAACCCTGCGCCATCGTCTGATCATGTGCAGCCGTCGCGCTCGGACAGCGCGCAGGTCATCGACGGGTTGCTCCGCGCCGTTTGCTATGGTGTCGTGGTCGACACATGGAATGCCGTGAAAAGGGAGCGGGCGCGATGCCATCTCCAGCCTCGAAAGCCATCGACACGCTCGGCAAGCTGGCCGACAACGAGATGGGGCTTGTCTGGTACTGTGACGACTGCAGCCGGAAGCTCGGTCTCGATNTCCAGCCTCGAAAGCCATCGACACGCTCGGCAAGCTGGCCGACAACGAGATGGGGCTTGTCTGGTACTGTGACGACTGCAGCCGGAAGCTCGGTCTCGATCTCGACGGCGCTATCCACCTGTGGGGCCGCCATCAGGTCTTCGTAGGATGGAAGCCGCCGATCGTGTGCGTCGACTGTCGCGGTCGGAATGTCAGCATGCGGGTCCAGGCGCAGGTGCCGGGACGACGGGGCACGAGCACAGGGTTCGAGAATCCATGATTCGCAGTCTGCTTGCCCGCATCTTCCGGCGCTCTGCCGGGACCCGGCATGAAGCCACGGCCCTCATCGAAGTGCATGGTCCGCAGGGGGCATGGGCCATCGCCAGCGACAAGCATCGGCTGGCGCAGGTTGTCGATGCTGAGGACGATGCGCGCCAGTGGAACACCATCATGCGCGAGATCGAGCGGCAGAGCGGCTATCAGACCCCGCCAGACACCGCGACGCGCATATCTGAGCGTTGACCAGAATCGGTGTCCGGGCCTTATGGGCAAAAATAGTCAGCCTCCGGACGTCGGGAAAAGCGAATGGTAGATACTGCCAGCGACCTGGCCGAAAAGATCGCGGCCGCCGAATGCGAGCGAGCCGTGTGGAAAGCTGGCCGTAGAGCCTTCCGCGCAGACGGAGCTGTGGCTTTCAATCCGCACTCGCCGCGCTCTTCCGAACATGCGCTCTGGGCCGATGGGTTCGATGCCGAGCGGAAGGCGAAAAGGCTGCCTGCGTGGATCGAAAACGGGTCCGCAATCGACCAATATATGTTCCCATCCTGAGGGCAACGTTCATTCACCGGCTTGTCACTATCAAACATTGACAGCGACACACCGCGGGTCAGGCAAAAGTGATGTGGCCAACGTGCCAACGGCATCGCTGTAGCAAGAGGCGCAACCCGATGACTTCGATCCGAACAGGAACAGTACAAGGCCTCTCCGCGTCTTACCAGGCGTCGGAAACGAACCAGAGGCCAGCCCATGCCCCCTTCCATTCCCGCCCAGCATCAGGACACGACCCCGGGCCGCGAGACGGAGATGACCCCGGCGCCGGACTATAAGCCGCGCTACCCCGGCTCGGGACGGCTCGCGGGCAAGGTTGCCCTCATCACCGGCGGCGACAGTGGCATCGGCCGCGCTACGGCCGTGCTCTTCGCCCGCGAGAAGGCCAAGCTTGCGATCCTTTATCTCGATGAGGACAGGGACGCCAAGGAGACCAAAGCCGCAATCGAGGCGGAGGGCTCCGAGTGCCTGTTAATCCGCGGCGACGTCCGCGACAAGGCGCTCTGCGCGGATGCCGTCGCCAAGACGGTCGAGGCCTTCGGCCGACTGGACGTTCTGGTCAACAATGCCGCCCACCAGATGGAGGAGAACGACCTCCAGAACCTTTCCGAAGCCGAGCTCGCCAAACATTTTGAGACCAACGTGTACGGCTATGTCTACATGATGCAGGCAGCGCTGGATCATCTGCCCGAAGGGGCTGCCATCGTGAATGTGACCTCGGTGAACAGCTACAAGGGCAACGATTCCCTGATCGCTTATTCCTCGACCAAAGGTGCGATCACCGCCCTTACCCGTTCAATGGCCAGTAACCTTCTCGGCCGCAAGATCCGGGTTAATGGTGTCGCGCCCGGCCCCGTCTGGACACCGTTCATTCCCATGTCGATGCCAGCCGAAAAGGTCGAGGGGTTCGGCAAGCAGGCGCCGATGGAGCGGGCCGGACAGCCCAACGAGATCGCGCCGGCGCTCCTGTTCCTCGCCTGCGAGGATTCCTCGTACATGACGGGGCAGATCCTGCATCCGAATGGCGGCTCCATCGTCGGAGCCTGAAGTCATACTGCCGAGAATTGGGCAAGGCGACCTCACCTGCGCCTTGCCAGAATCATAAAGCCCGCCATGTCCGTCTACAGTGGTCGAGACGTCCGGGCGGACCCCTACGACTGAGCGGGGCAAGCCCACCGCTGCCGATAGGTGGTCGCCCGGCTGGTCGCGTAAGCCTAGAAAGCCGAAAGTCGCACAGTCATTTTGTAAGAGCGGTAACACCTGCTTTTACGAGGATGTTATAGGGCGATGATCGTGCCGGGATTGTCGCTTTCAACGTCGCGATTACCTCCCGCGATCCCGGGTCAATCGAAACCCCAGTCGAACGCCGCCTGAAATAGCGAAGCGCGCCAGATCGTCGATGCGGTCCTCACTGGTGATGCCGTTCTCCGCCGCGATACGTTTTGCAGTTTGCCCGACGATAATAGAGATCCGGTCGCAGGAGCCCGCGCGACTGCTTCCAAGGCCTGCTGCGGTGTTTGATCAATCGCAAATCCTCCGCATTTCCTCCTGCTCCGGAGAAACCCTAAGGCCTGTTGTTGTAGTATTTTGAACTTGACCCCGCCGGAGAAGCCGTTCGCAAACCGCAGGCGAAAACTCAAAGCCTCTGGGCTTTCTTTCGCGCAGTGAGATGTGAAGCATGCGGGTTTATGGTCCGTTCCCCCGCGTCGTCACGTGGAAGCCCTGCTGATCTTTGCGCAGACGTGCGTGTCTACTGCTCAACCCCAGTCACTCGCCCGCAGCTCTCCGCGAGAGCGCTAGCGAAGAAACCTCGTTTCAGAGGGCGCGGGAACGCCACGGGTTTCCGGTCGTTCAGCTCAAGCTGAGCCTGAATGTCCTCGCCGTCGCCCGCCACCATGCATCGAGTGTTATCCATGAGCCAATCCTCCCGCGGCCGCGACGCAGTGAAGCCTACCGAAATACCGGCGCGAGGCTGGAAGGAGATTCTCTGGCGAGTTTACGGGGAAATCAGTGAGGATCGGGTCATGCTGATCGCCGCCGGCGTCACCTACTACCTGCTACTGGCAATGGTGCCGGGCCTTTCTGCCCTGATTTCCATCTACGGCTTGTTCTTCGATCCCGCGACGATACAAGATCACACCCAGATGCTGAGCGGGATCGTACCGGGTGGCGGCATGGAAATCCTCGAAGAGCAGATGGAGCGGCTTGCTTCAGGCGGCCGCACGACACTCGGGATCACCTTCGCTATTTCCTTGGCAATTGCGCTCTGGAGTGCCAATGCGGGCATGAAGTCGCTCTTCGAGGCGATGAACGTGGCTTACGAAGAATATGAGACCCGTGGCTTCGTCAAGCTCACGATGACGTCGCTCGCCTTCACGCTGTCGGGCATTGTCGGAATTATCTGCATGATCGCCGTGGTGGTCGTCGTTCCTTCTGTTCTCAACTTGATCGGTCTCGGTAGCGTAACCGAATGGCTGATCCGCATCGGTTCCTATGCCGGCCTCTTCGTGCTCGCGTCGCTGGCCATCGCAGCCTTGTTTCGCTGGGGGCCAGATCGGGCGAATGCCAAATGGAAGTGGATCACTCCCGGAACGATCTTATCCGTTATGGTCATCTTGGCGGTGTCGGGCCTGTTCTCCTGGTACGTTGCGAATTTCGGCTCGTACAACGAGACCTACGGCTCACTCGGCGCACTGATCGGCTTCCTGACGTGGATCTGGCTGGCCGTCACCATTCTCATCGTCGGAGGCGAACTCAATAGCGAGATGGAGCGCCAGACGGCCAAGGACACAACGACACCACCGGATAGCGCAATGGGAACCCGCGGCGCGACGGTGGCCGACACCGTAGCCGGTGGAGCTGATGCCACCGACGAGGCCGGCTCGCGGGGCACAGCGGCCCGGCCGGAAGCCAAGACCAAGCTGTCGGCCGGCAACCTCGCCCTAGCTGTACCCGCCGCCCTGTTGCTCACCTTTCTAGAACGGCGCTCCAAGCGGCGCTAGTATCAGCTGTTCCTGGCCATGGACTCGGTCTGGCTGGAGGAGAGCTGACATCGCAGGTGCCGCCGGTCCTCCGACCCGCAATCTGACCCGGCAGTTAAGATCACCCAGCAGCACTACCGGGCCGCCCGGATCCTGTGACATGCAGGAGGTATGGCGCCAGACCTAGTGCCAGCATCAGCCGGAGCCGATCGATAATCCGTAGCTCCGACATTCGACGTCGATCTATTTCTTCCGCTGGCCGCCTCAATCCCGGCTAGTCTCCTGCGAGCGACCGTCTTCACGCTTCTGCGCTTCGGCGTCCTCGTAGCCCCTGGCTTTGCCCGCAGCATCCTTTGTCTTGTGCTTCGCATTGATCTTGGCGTCCCAGCCGCCTGGGGATTCTGCTTTCTTGTCGCTCATAGGTCTGTCTCCCGAGATGGTGACGAGGCAGTCGCTTCCGCCTCGATGTACGGGAACTGGTTTGGGGACGACGGTGTTCCCATTCCTTGCGGGCGGATCGCGCTGGGACGGTACCAACCGACCGACGAGGGGCAGTACGAGGCTGGCGATGCCGCAGGAAACCAGCAATCCAGCCTTCCTGTCAGAGTGACCAGCATCACGACGAAGCGTAACGCCGGTGGATCACGCGGTGTGTGGAATCTTGCACCTCCGGGCCAGAATCGCGATGAAGCGGCCCTCTGTCTCGTAGCAAGATTGCGATGAGCCCCGGCACCAGATCGCAGAGCACCTCGTCGCGAGGACCCGTGTAGCGCGTCAACCATGATGTCCGGTCAGCGACAGCCAAGTTGGCTGGTGCTGCTGCGGCTGGGGTGGTGGTTGTCGTCAGTTTTGGCTGTCGCTCCCTGGTTCGGTTTGGT
>NZ_JAZHLI010000127.1:0-5390 GCF_036549475.1 Aurantimonas sp. A2-1-M11
AGCACCGCTCGCATCGCAGGACAGACCGCCTTCGGCGCCATCCGCGACATCGCTGCTACGCTCTTCGCACCCGCTGCTCAGACCCTCTGATGCCAGCCACCTGAGCAGTTACGCGACATTAGCCAAATCCAGGGTGCGTTGAGGGCGGTGAAGACCTTCGTAGGCCTCATCCAAATGTCTCGCGCAGCACCGTGCTTAAAAATGGCGTTCGGCGCCGCCCTAGTCGGACCGCCGGTGGAGAGTTCGCCGGCGTAGTCTTTTTCCGCCTATTCAGAGCTTCTTGACGGATCTCGCTCAATGTCGACGCACAGCCACGCCGGTATGGTGCCTCAAGGAGGCGGTGAATGCGCAGCGGCAAGAACATGAATAGTTTGGCGGGCGCTGTCGTTGACGCCCTGACGTCCCAAATCTGTGTTCTGGATAAGCGCGGCACGATCATCGCTGTAAACCGGGCCTGGCGAGAATTCGGCGACGTTGAAGGATACGGCATCGAGCGCACGGACATCGGAGTGAACTATCTGGATTTGTGCCAAGCCGTGGTAGGCAATGAACGAGATGGCGCGTTGGCGTTTCGTGACGGGATCTACTCGGTGCTCGATGGAAAGCGAGATTATTTCCAGCTCGAGTACCCCTGCCACTCTCCCACTGAGAAGCGCTGGTTTCTCGCCCGCGTGAGTCCATTGTGCAGAAACCGGACCAAAGTAGACTCTCGCCGACCAAGCGGCGCGGTGGTCTCTCATGCGGATATCACAGAGCGGAAGGTGCTGGAGACGAAGCTTACGCGGATCGCAGCGACGGATTATCTGACCGGATTGTTCAACAGACGGGCATTTGTCGATGCGACCGAGGCCGAGCTTCGAGCTTTGTCGAGCACGGGGCGAAAGGCCTCGCTCCTGATGTTCGACATTGATCACTTCAAGTCTATCAATGACGTTCATGGCCACCAAGCAGGAGACGAGGCGCTACAGGCTATCGCCACAATATGCAGATCAGTGCTGCGGGAGGGCGATCTCTTTGCTCGCATTGGCGGCGAGGAGTTCGCCTGCTTTATGCCTGACACCGATGGGTCCGCAGCCTTGCTCGTCGCTGATCGGCTGAAACGGGAAATCGCTATTTCCAAAGTCACCTATCAATCCCGGTCGTTCAAACTCACCGTCAGCATCGGAATTTCCACCACACCGGCGGGCGGAGCAACATTAGACCAGATGTTGGTGAGTGCAGATAATGCCATGTACCGAGCAAAGCGCGAGGGTCGGGATTGCATTCGGACCAGTGATCTTGTCGCACAGCCGAAGCCCAGCGCAGCATAACCACGACGAATAGTACCGCGCGACGCCTTCCGGGGCAGCCTGATACCACGCCTATGGCGTAGTTCAAGCGTTCGTAGCAAACAGCAACACGCTCCCAGCTTGGTGCCGGCTACGTGATCGCGCTCTTTGGTGTACCCAAGCGAACGGACTGTCGAAGGGCAATCCCAAAAGAGCAGGCTACAAATCGCCGTAGCTAGAAATGATATCCCGCGTCGCCTTGGTCCAGAAGCCGACCCGCCGTTCTGTGACCGAAGCCGCCAAAGGTAGCTGTCGTTCGAGACCCAGATCAGCAATATTTTCTGATTGCAGGTGCCGGTGCGGGCCGGAAGCGGACTGGCAGGGTCTGAGCATTGGCCGTCGGAAAGCTGCCTTTCGGGTTTCGCCCCTTCTCGGCCATCCTCGAACGTTTACGACAACGTCAGAAGCGGACGTTCGCTGAGCGCTTGGGAGCTACCACGCCTATCGAAGGTCGTGCAGGTCCCTCCAAAAATGGTTCGTCAGCGTCCAGTCTGAGAAGTGGACAGCCAAACCCGCTCGCTCCGGCGTGCAGCACATCGGACCGACCCGGTAGCTGACGTCTTCTGGGAACGGACAGAGCCGCACAAGGGGCCAAAGCCTGCCGTCGGTCGAGGCTTGCACGCGTAGGACACCATCGGCCAAGGACACGCGCCAGAAGTCCATCGGATCGCCGTCAAAGCGTCCCGTTGCCCAGTCGGACCGCTCGTGCGTCAGGACGCTTCCGAGGAGGGCATGCCCGTCCGAGAACTCGAGCCCGGCCTTGATCCAATGCCGCTCGTTGACCCGGACCATGATGCCGGCTTAGTCGTAGAGGTGCTCGAACTTCGCCCGGATGCGCACCTGCGCGTTGAAGCCGTCGCCCGTCTCGATTCCAAGGAAGTGGCCGTTGTCGCGTGTGAAGCCATAATGCGTCTCGCGCCAGAAGTCGGGCCGGTCGTCGGTCATCATCTGGAGGCTGTCGGAGCCACGCTCCGCCTGCCTTGGCTCGTTCAGCCAGACACCCTTCCTTAGATCCGTCATCGACCCACCCTCACTTTACTGACGACGTTGGCGCACCGACCAGTCAGGTCTTGGCTTCAACGCCTGCATCTGGCAACCGTACCGGAACACGGTCCACCGGGCGGTGATTCAACGCATGCCTGCCTGCTTGCGCTAGCTTTACCCCCAAGGTTGCCCGACCGCTTTCCACCCGTCCAAGCCATCCACAGGTCGGTCAGGATGGGCCGGAAGGAGACCGTCCATTTCGGAACATGCAGATAGTAAAAGCTGCCGTTCGGCTCTTGCCGACCCTTGCCGCCACCCAGGATCCCATCTGACTTGCCCGAAAGCTGCCGTCCGCCAAAGTTGAACAATGCGGATAGACTCAGCCACTCGGATGGCATTAGCCGTGAATAAGACTCAAACTCCTGCGTCCCCATTAGGAACCCGCAACGCACCTACTGCGTCAGCGCAGCCTGAGGTCGCGCTAGCGAGGATCTCCTCAGGCGGCGTCATTCCCGTCCAGATCTCCATTACGTTGGTCGCGGCCTTCCAGGGATCATTCGAAGCCTGCTGGATGAAAACCGGAGTTGCATCGCGTATGCAGACGGCGATGGCGGCAACATTCTCGCGGGAGGCGTTGCCGAAGCGATCGGCCATGGCCGACTCCAGAGGCTCGATCAGGAAGAAAGAGATCAGGATGGCTAAGAAATCCTGCATGTGAACTCCAAGTTCAAAGGGGTTGAGGTGCCGCAGTGCCTCGCCTCAACAGACGCGCAATAGCGGCTCGCCGACGGAAGAATGGCACGACGGTGGATGACGAATAAGCTCCGCTTCCGTTGGAAGCCTGAGGTCAGTCGTCTCCATTTGCACATCGGTAGACGGTGCGGGTTTGCATCGCTCAAGCCGCGGGCCTTCATCCTTTGAAAGCCCGGCAGCGCGGTCAATTGGCCGAACACATTCTGTCCGGCCACAAGGGCCCTCTCCAGAGAGGGGGCCGGGCGATGCGTCGCCCGGACCGGGGTGGCCATTCAGCCGAACGGCATAAGCCTCACCCCAGCGGCGGCCGGGCTGCGCCCGGCCTGACATCAGAAGTGCTCGGCTCAGTCTTCCACAGCGAAAAGACAACGCCCAAACCGAGGATCGCGAAGGTGATGCCCAGCGACCATTCCGGGGGAAACTTCTCCCAGCCCATCGCGTCGGCGATGAAGATCTTCGAGCCGATGAACACAAGCAGCAGCGAGAGCGCATATTTCAGATAGGCGAAGCGGTGCAGCACCGCCGCCAGCGCGAAGTAGAGGGCGCGCAGGCCGAGGATCGCGAAAATGTTCGACGTATAGACGAGGTAGGGGTCGGTGGTGATCGTGAATACGGCTGGCACGGAATCCACGGCGAAGACCAGATCCGCAACCTCGATCAGGATCAGCGCGAGAAAGAGCGGCGTGACGAAGCGTACCAGCTTTCCGGTGCGGGGATCAGGCTGCTTCACAACGAAGGCGTGGCCCTGGATCTCGTCAGTCACACGAAACCTGCGCCTCAGGAACTTCAGCAGCGCGTTGTCGTGCAGATCATGGTCCTTCTCCGTCACGAAAAGCATCTTGACGCCGGTGAAGATCAGGAAGGCCGCAAAGATATAAAGCACCCAGTGATACTGGTCGACGATCGTGGCACCGAGGCCGATCATGATACCGCGCAGCACGATGACGCCCAGGATACCCCAGAACAGCACCCGATGCTGATACTGTCGCGGGATCGCGAAGAAGCCGAAGATCAACGCGATGACGAAAATATTGTCCATCGCGAGCGTTTTTTCGACCACGAAAGCCGTCAGATATTGTGCCGTGGCCGTGGCATCCATCTGCCACCAGATGAACCCGGCGAAGGACAGGCCGAGCGTGATGTACATGGCCGAGAGCTTCAGGCTTTCAGCTACACCGATCTCATGGTCGTCCTTGTGAAGGACTCCCAGATCGAAGATCAGCAGGCCAACGACGATCGCCAGAAAGACGAGCCACATCCACAGCGGCTTATCGAGAAAGAGATAGAACAGGAATTCCATGAGCGGGACCTCGGTTGCATGTTCACGCCGAGGTCGCGGGGACGTTCAAGGGTCCGGGCAAGCCACCGAGCGCACTCGATGCGGTCCGACATCACGAAGGATATCCGTCGTCAGAGGGGCCCGTCCCGCGTAGGGTGATATCACCGCTGCGCCTTGGCGTTTCAAGACCTGTCGATTAAGAAATTTATCTGCCCGCGCCATTAGAACTATGAAGCCGCAGGTGGCAGTCGGACTGCCGACGAAATGCAAAATTCGTTGGTTTTGCGAGCCGTCACCGACTTGTTCGTTCCGGTGCAACCGATCCGGGGCCCACGTCAGTCTGAGAGTGTGCCGCATTAATTGGTGAATTTCCGTCGGCCGCATTCGACCCATCGCGGCTACCCATGCTGCTGCGTTGTTGTCCACAAAGCAGACGCAGGTGGTGCAACGGAAAGAGCGAGCAGCTTCAGCATTAGCGCGATGCCAGAAGCGGTACCGCCGCCGACACCACCCGCTCGCGCGTCTCTCCTTCCAGCGGCAGGATCGGGCGGGGCAGCACAGCCTGCCCAAGCCCGAGCATGTCGAGGAGCACGTACATCACGCGCAGGCTGCCATAAGCCTTGAAGGACTTCCACAGCGGCGCAAGCGCGGCGTCCGGCCGCTCTGCCTCATCTGAGTCGCCGGCCCGCGCCGCTTGCGCCAGGGACACGACCGGGGCAGGCAGAATGCCGCCGAGGACGCTGTAGAAGGCATCCGCCCCGGAGAGCATGGCGGCCGCCATGCCCCAGTCGCCGCTGTAGCCGACGGCGAGATCGGTGCGCTCGCGCAGGATTGCGTATTTCGCTGATCGTGAGCGTCGATTTCATTCCATCGTGAGCGCTGATTTCAGACGATCGTGAGCACGCATTTCGCGCGATCATGAGCGGAGCGCTTCGGCCGATTGGTGAGGTTGGTCAGGCGACGTTGGTCCCGTCAAGAGGCCTGGTTCTGGCGTTCTTTTTGCGCATGCTTTCTCCGGTCAGTTGGAGGCGATGAGCATTGTGGAC
>NZ_JAZHLI010000128.1:0-5140 GCF_036549475.1 Aurantimonas sp. A2-1-M11
CAAAATCGCCATCGCTCTCCACCATCGAAATCTCCTCCCGCAAGAATCAGAGGAGTTCGAAAGATTCAGCTCTTCAGCCGCTTGTCATCACCTTCTTCACCCGATTGCCCTGGTTGCATACCCCCAAGCTTGACTTACGATAATGTGACCAGCGTCATATATTGGCATCAAGAGCGACCCCGGATCAGAGGGGCCGGCTTCACCGGCTTGCAACTCCATGTGGAACCCACAGAACGAACACGAGCTTGCCGACGCCCTGAGTATCGTTGATCGGATTGCAAGGGACATCGAGCGCGGCGTCCTGCGGCCGGGCGACCGGCTGCCACCGCAGCGCGAACTCGCGACGGGCCTTGGCGTCAAGCTATCCACCATCAGCCGCGCCTATCGCGAAGCGGCGCAACGTCGACTGATCGGCGGCGAGATCGGCCGTGGCACCTACGTGCTGCCATCGGCCGACTCCCGGCTGTTCATCCGCGATCGCTCCACCGAGCGGATCGTCGATCTCTCGACCAATACGCCCGTCGCCATGCCGGACGACACGGCGCTGGCCACGCTGATCCAGCGCTTGAGCCCTGCCGAACGGGCGGAGCTGTCGCACTACCACGGCTGCGACCTTGTCGATCGCGCCAAGAAGGCCATCAGCGACTGGCAGCTGTGGCGCGGAATGCGCCGTCGCCCGATGATCGTCGTGCCCTGTGCAGGCGCCCATGCCGCCCTGCAGGCCCTTTTGACCGAGACCACCCGCGATGGCGACGCGATACTGGTGGAATCCCTGACCTTCCCGGGCCTGAAGGCGCTGGCGCGGCAGTTGCGGCTGCGCCTGATCCCCGTCGAGCAGGACGGCGAAGGCATCATGCCCGAAGGACTGGACGCGGCCGCACGCGGGTCCAGTGCCCGGCTCGCCGTAATCGTCCCGAACATGCAGAATCCGACCGGCGCCGTGATGAGCGACGCTCGGCGCCGCGCCATCGCCGAGGTTGCCGAGCAGCGGGACCTGACGATCATCGAGGACGACGCCTACGGCCCGCTGTCCGGGCGGCCGCCGCTGGCCCGGGAACTGGGGTCGCGCGGAATCGTGGTGTCGAGCCTGTCGATGACGGTGATGCCCGGATTGCGCTTCGGCTTCGTCGCCGGCGATCACCCGATGCTGGCCGCCCTCAGCCGCAACCTTCACGTCACCTCCCGGGTAATGACGCCCCTCTCCATGCTGGCCGGGGCGACATGGATCGAGGATGGCACGGCTGCCGATCGCACCGCCTGGCAGATCGGCACGATGCAAGAACGCTGGCAGCAGATGCTCCACCATCTCGGTCCGACCGACGCTGCGCCTGCGCCGCATGTCTGGCTCAGCGTCGACGGCGACGCCGAGGCGGCGGCGACCCGGCTGCGCCATCGCGGCGTCGCCGTGGTGCCGGCCGACACCTTCGCGTCCGGCCGGACCTTCCACTCGCGCGTCAGGGCCTCACTGACGGCCGCGCCCACCGACGCCGATCTCGACACTGCGCTGCGAATCCTCGCAGCCTCCGGCGCACGACTGGCCGACCCGCCGCCAAGCGGGCAGCTCGCGGCATCCCAGTAGGTTCCGCCTGCAAATTTGCGCGGCAAACTCGGTGGCCACTTGCGCAAAGTCGCGCCAATTGCCCTTCATCGCGTCCGTCACACTTGATTTTCGGGGCATTCGCTTTCTCTTATTCACGTGACTGGACTGGAGGGTGCAGGTGACGGTGTTCGACGAAATGCTTCTTGATGGGGAAAATGTCCGGGAGCCCTATGCGCGATTCAACGAGTGGTTCCGGGAACAGAATGTCGAGGAACTGGCTGCCAAAACGCACGAAGCCGAAGACTTCTTCCGGCGCACCGGCATCACCTTTAACGTCTACGGCGAAGCCGAGGCGGCCGAACGCCTGATCCCCTTCGACCTCGTGCCGCGCATCATGGCCAAGGCTGAGTGGGAGCTTCTGGCCGAGGGCATCGAACAGCGCGTCCAGGCCCTGAATGCGTTTCTCTATGACATCTACCACGACCAGGAGATCGTGAAGGCCGGCAAGGTTCCCGAGCGTCTCATCGTGGGGAACGAGGCCTATCTGCCGCAGATGGAAGGGTTTCGGCCGCCCGGCGGCGTCTACACTCACATCATCGGCACCGACATCGTGCGGGTCGGCGAGAACGAGTTCTACGTCCTGGAGGACAATGCCCGCACGCCGTCTGGCGTCTCGTACATGATCGAGAACCGCGAGACGATGATGCAGATGTTTCCCGAGCTGTTCGCGCAGAACCGCGTGCGGCCGGTGGAGACATATCCGCACCATCTGCGGCGCTCGCTCGCCGCGGTCGCGCCGTCGGCCTGCGATGGCCCGCCGACCATCGCCGTGCTCACGCCGGGCATTCACAATTCCGCCTTCTACGAACACGCCTTCCTGGCCGACCAAATGGGCGTGGAACTGATCGAGGGATCCGACGCCAAGGTCATCAACGGCCGTATCCAGATGCGTACGACCGAGGGCTACACGCCCATCGACGTCCTCTATCGCCGGGTCGACGACGAATATCTCGATCCCAAAGCCTTCCGGCCCGATTCCATGCTGGGCATTCCGGGCATCATGGAGGTCTACAAGAACGGCGGCATCACCATCGCCAATGCGCCCGGTACCGGCATCGCCGACGACAAGGCGATTTATTCCTATATGCCGGAGATCGTCGAGTTCTACACCGGCAAGCCGGCGCTGCTGCAGAACGTGCCGACCTGGCGCTGCGCCGAGGAGGACAGCCTCGCCTATGTCCTGGAGAATCTGAAGGACCTCGTCGTCAAGGAGGTGCACGGCTCGGGCGGCTACGGCATGCTGGTCGGACCCGCCGCCACGGCGGCCGAATGTGAGGCGTTCGCCGCCAAGCTACGCGCGCGGCCCCGCAACTACATCGCCCAGCCGACGCTGGCCCTGTCGACCGTGCCGATCCTGTCGGAAGCTGGCCTGGCCCCCCGGCATGTCGATCTTCGCCCATTCGTCCTCGTCTCCGACAAGGTCCGGATCATTCCCGGCGGGCTGACGCGCGTGGCTCTCAAGAAGGGCTCGCTGGTGGTCAATTCCAGCCAGGGCGGCGGCACCAAGGACACCTGGGTACTGAGGGACTGAAGCGAAGCACATGGCATTACTCGGACGCACCGCCAACGGCCTGTTCTGGATGTTCCGCTATATCGAGCGGGCGGAGAACATGGCCCGTCTCGTCGACGCCGGACAAAGGCTGTCGATGACCAATCTGTCCTCGGACGAACCCGACGAATGGCAGTCGGTGCTGGTCTCGGCCGGCGTCGAGGCCGCCTATCTGGCCAAATACAGCGAATACGACACCGACTCGATCATCGACTTCCTGCTGCGCGATCGCGACAACCCCTCCAGCGTGCGCTCGTCTATCGATACGGCGCGGATGAACGGGCGGATGGTGCGCACCGCACTCACCCGCGATCTGTGGGAGACGCTCAACGAGAGCTGGCTGATCATGAAGAGCCGGCTGGACAAGCCGCTCAACCCGGTCGAGCTCACCGCCATCCTGGAACTTGTCAAGCGCCAGACGGCGCTGATCCGCGGCGTGTTCCACGGCACCATGCTGCGCAACGAGATCTTCGATTTCTGCAATCTCGGCGCCTTCATCGAGCGGGCCGACAACACCGCCCGCATCCTCGACGTCAAATACTGGGTGCTGTTGCCCGAGCACTCCTCCGTCGGCTCGTCACTCGACAATTTCCAGTGGGCATCGATCCTGCGCTCGGTGTCGGCCCATCGCGCCTATGCCTGGGAATATGACGGCGAGTACCGGGCCGTGGACATCATCGACTTCCTGATGCTGAACCGCAGGCTGCCGCGCTCGCTCGCCTACTGCTATATCTGCATCGAGGAAAGCCTGAGATATCTCAACCGGAATTACGAGACGCAGCATTCCTGCTCCCGGACTGCCGGCGATCTCACTCGCAAGCTGTCAGAGGCGTCGGTGAAGGAGATCATCGACGGCGGCATGCACGAATTTCTCGAGGAATTCATCGTCGAGAACAATCGCGTGGCCCGGGAGATCGCCGAAAGCTACCGCTTCTACGCCTGAAGCGTCGTGGCGGGACCGGCGGCTCTCGACGAAACATATTGATATCCTTGCGCAGGGATTGCAGAAGGCACTGGGCCGGCACAAGAATTCGATTGCATGCTTCCTGGCTGATTCGCCGGGCGCGGCCCAGAGGGATAGCAGCCAAGATGACCTATTGCGTCGGGCTTCTCGTCGAGCGTGGCCTCGTTTTCATGTCCGATACCCGCACCAATGCGGGCATCGACAACATCTCCGTCGTGTCCAAGATGAAGACTTGGGAAGTGCCGGGCGAGCGATTCCTGTGCCTGCTCAGCGCCGGCAATCTGGCCACCACCCAGGCGACGGTCTCGCTTCTGCAAGAACGGATGCTTGCCCCCTCGGAGCGCCAGCCCGCCATCCTGACCCAGCCGTCGATGTTCCAGACGGCCAAGATGGTCGGCGAGACCATCAAGGAAGTCATTTCCTACACAACGCCGGCCGGCCAGTCGGCCGACGCGCTGTTTTCGGGAACCTTCATCATGGGCGGCCAGATCAAGGGGGGCCGCCCGCGCCTCTTCCTGATCTATCCGGAAGGCAATTTCATCGAGGCCGGCCCGGACAATCCGTTCTTCCAAATCGGCGAGCACAAATACGGCCGCCCCATCATCATCCGGACCTACGATCCGCAGATGAGCCTGGAGGACTGCGCCAAGCTGCTCCTCGTGTCCTTCGATTCGACCATCCGCTCGAACCTGTCGGTCGGGGCCCCCATCGACATGCAGTTCTACGAGACCGACCAGTTCCGGGCCGGCTACAAGCGGCGGTTCGACCTGCAGGACGAATATTACCAGACGATCTCGGGCGGCTGGTCCGACGCGCTCAAGGAAGCATTCGACCGCCTGCCGCCCTTCGAACGCTAGCTGTTCGGGACCCACAAACATCCGAAGGTGCTGGAATGGCTCGCCCACCATCCCCGCGGGGATGTCCCGAAGTTTGTTGAACTTCGGCGAGCGGCGTTGCCGGATTGAAGGTTACGCGGCCCTGGAAACAGGGGCAACGGGCTTTTCGGCGAGGCGCTCTCGATGGGCAA
>NZ_JAZHLI010000129.1:0-728 GCF_036549475.1 Aurantimonas sp. A2-1-M11
ATCCGGACAGCCCGCTCACGGACCTCCGGCGAATATCTCTTCGATGTCGATTTTGTCATGATGACCCCATTCTCTCAGGAAATGAGGTCTCCGGGAAACCCGGGGCGGTTCAGTTTCACGCTGGAGGAATTTGCGCATCTCACCAAGGTGAGCGAGGCGCGGGTCGCCGAATACGCCGCTAACCCAAATTGGAAGCCTGGGAAGCGGATCAAAGCCGACGACGAGCGCGGCCGTAACCAGCGCATCTATTTCGACCGCATCAAGCTGCACGCCTACTGTATGATCGCGGGTTTCACCGGCCTGCGTCCGACGGAGTTGAAGAATTTGGACTGGGGTGATGTCCAGGCCAGGCGCTTCGATATCAAAGGCGGGACAAAAACCGACGCGATCGTTCTGCAGGTCCGAGGGAAGGGCAAAAGCCGTGATATGGTCTCGCAGCCGGAAGCGCTCACCTACTTCAATGTGCTCCGCAATATCTGCGCGATGGAGCTGGGCCGTGACGTCGAGAGCGACGATCCCGTCTTCACAAATCGTGAAGGTGCTCGCGCCGCGTCCTACAAGAAGGGCCTGCTAGAGCTTCTGGAGGCGGCCAAGCTGCGCTTCAACCGCGAGGGTCGTCGCCGTGACAGTTTCTCCTTCCGCCACCTCTACATCACCGAGCAGATCCATGGTGGCGTCGATGTCCACATGCTGGCCCGCAACGCGGGCACGTCCACGCAGATGATTGA
>NZ_JAZHLI010000129.1:793-5109 GCF_036549475.1 Aurantimonas sp. A2-1-M11
GGCCCGCAACGCGGGCACGTCCACGCAGATGATTGACCGCTTCTATTCCAAGTTCGTGCCCACCAGCAGCATCAGCACGCTGACACCCGACTGGCTGCAGCACCGACCCTTGGCAGCCGAATGAGTTAGCGAAGGTTCTTCGTATCAGATCGAGGAGCATCTTGACCGAGGCTCAAGCAGAATGTTTGCTCAGTGGGCCGTTTTAGAAGCAGCCGGTGGAGATCGCAGATCGACGCTTCGCATTTGATCAACCTCATCTACGAGGCCGCTGCCGCAGAGACCGACGAGGGTTGGGCTGAGCTGGCCGCAGTCATCAGCAGGCAGTTCAAGGAAAGCACCGTCGTCATCGACGCAGGGAGCATCTCCGGCTCGGCACAGGCGCTACTGGTCCCTTACCGTTTCGATACCGAACGCGTCCGGCTTCATTTCGAGCAGTTTGCGCATCCGGAAGAAAACATCGGGGTCAAGTCTCTGATGACGGGTCCGGTCGGCTCGGCGTTCGACATGCATCACGCAATTGATGAGAGCGTCTGGAACCGCGATCCATCAGTGCAAGGTATCCTCGCACCCCAAGGTTTCACGCAGGGCTCCCTCTTGGTTGTCGAAAGAGAGCCCGAACGCATGTCGTCACTTCTTCTCTATCGAGGAGACCGGGCCGGCGCCTTCTCGGCGAAAGAGATGGAGCTGCTGAACGCGATTGCGCCTCATCTCAAGCAGGCGCTCAACGTTCGACGGCGGCTGCGCGAAATGGCAGAGCGCGAGCGCGGCGCTCACCAGTTGCTGTTGCAGACCAGCACGGGAGTGCTTGTGACCGATGAAGATGGATGCGTCCTCTGTGCCACGGGACAGGCTGAGGCTGCCTTGTCTTCCGAGGAATTCATCTATGCATCCTTCGGGCAGTTGAGAGCGAAGAGCGCGCATACCGAGGCAATGCTCTATGCGCGTTTCGGCAGAAGCAGAAGCCTGATCAATCCCGAACTGGAGATTTCGGGTTCAGGAGGGAGAGTCCTCGTTCTTCGAGACCTCCCACACGCGGTGGCGGTTTCGCTGACGTTTCGCCACGACACCAGAGCCTTTCATGTGGAACTCCGCGATGCCAGAAAGCCCGCCCTCGACGAGGTGCTGAGAGAGCACTACCAACTGACACCTGCGGAGGTAGAGATCGCGCTGGCCCTGAAAAACGGTGCTTCCGTGATTCAGATTGCCGGGCAACGGCGGAATACACACTGGACGATTCGAACGCATATCAAGGCGATCTTCCAGAAAATGCACACGCATCGTCAGACCGAACTTATCGCGCTGCTTAACAGGCTGTCAGAAACGGGGTGAAAACTGTCCAACCCGGAGCGAAAGTCTCCAATGCAGGTTCCGCTTCCATCGGCATTTGCAAGACCGTGCCGTCAGAAGTTTAGGGAATAAACTTTATTGTCGGCGTGACGCATCATGCTGGATCTTGTCCCGCATTGGCACCCTCAATGGCATCAATGATGCGGAGCATTGCCTCTGTTGCCGACCGCCGCGAAGCCTCCGGCATGGCTTCCAAACGACGAACCAACCCCAAGCTCTCCGACGAAATTTCGCCGATAGGATCAACGCTGCTGTCCTCCCCGAGGAGCGTTGAAACTGAGATTCCCAGGAGTTTGGCAATTTCCAGGATGCGAATACCGGAGATCCGGTTGACGCCTTTTTCGTATTTCTGAACCTGCTGAAACGTGACTCCTAAATGCTTGCCCAGGTCGCTCTGCGACAGACCACGATAATTTCGGTAGCCGCGCAATCGAGCGCCGAGCTCTTTTTCTTTATCCGCTGAAACTTGTTGGCGCATCCGTCCCCCCTCGGCGAAAAGCTCACTGTAAATGGGCCCCGAAAAACGTGACGAAGTTGGGGCGGTAACTCAGACTGACGGTGTAGATGTTTGAAGCTGGCCTGAAAAAATGTGTCACTACCGCCGGCAACTTCGGGATATTGGAGTGCCATCCGGATTCAGTGATGTGCACGGCAGGGATATCTCGAATTTTTCAGTCTGCATAGACGAAAGCTTATCGAGCAGCTGTTAGCGTTGCATTATGGACGGCCCTTGGCAACCGAAACGGCCACAATCGCAGATCACACGCCGTCGAGAGAGTGGCGACGTGTGGCTTCGCAATGTGAGCAATCTTCAAGAAGCTCGCCAAGGCCGTAACGAGCCTCGGGCATCGAAGCGCAACTCTACCTTCTGGCCGCGTCTCATGCTCGCATGCGCGGTAGTGTTCGCTGCACCGATCGTCGCTGATCGGTTTCATTTGCTCGATCGTCTGCAGGCGTTCGAGTGGCCCACTTTACAGGTCGGCGAGACGATTGCCCGGCTTCCAGTGGTCATCACCTCAAGTGACGCCATCGCAGGCGTCAGGTCGACCAAGGCGGCGCCAAGACCTCAGTATCGTGGTCCGATCCCAGCTTGTTCAGGCGGAAACAGAGCGAAGCGGCGGGTGACCTGCATCGTCGACGGTGACACGGGGTGGCAGGACGGTGACAAATGGCGGATCGCCAATATCGATACGCCGGAAATCTCTTCACCGGTATGCGCCAACGAAAAACGCCGAGGCTACGCAGCTCGGAATCGGTTGCGCACGCTGATGTCCCGTGGCTACTCCCTTACTCACCACGGCAAAGGCTACTACGGGCGCACGCTAGTCACGGTCACGCTCGCGGACGGCCGCGATGCCGGGGACGTGTTGATCGCCGAGGGATTATCCCAAGGTTGGCCCAACAGCGGTAATCCTTGGTGCCGATGACATCGGCATGATCGACCGTCGGGAAATCAACGTCTCAGTTCCCCTCCTCTCCATCACCGAGGACATTCACGGTGGCGTCGATGTCCACATGCTGGCCCGCAACGCGGGCACATCCACCCAAATGATTGATCGGTTCTATTCCAAGCTCGTGCCCACCAGCAGCATCAGCACGCTGACACCGGATTGGCTGAAGCACCGGCCTCTCTCCGGATAAAGGTTTATGGCTTAACCTCCCCATCCCGTACATTCCCGGAACCCTCTTTCAGTGCTGGCGGACGCTGCTGACAGGCTAGGATTTCCGCACGGGTTTACTGGTAAAGTGCTGCTGCAACTCGGGCCAAATCATCTCTACTACCTCCGCAACCTGCTTATCGCTTGCTGTGCAACCGATACGAAGATCGCGTAAACCCTCTCCGACAAGCCGCTGTAGTTGGCTCTGCCAAAGCTCCGGGCTTAACTCAGCGGAACAGCTCGCATTTGACGCGGAGTTTTGATTATCCGAACCCAAGCGCCCCTCCTGAGATCAACGATTTTGGCCGATAGCGCCATCTGAGAGTGGAAGCTGCGGCTCTGACCCTTCTTGTTAACCGCTCAAATCTACCACTACGCGTCCAGCTGTAATTGACCTGCATCAACCGCGCACTAATGGAGCGAAGTGTCCGGCCTACCCCAAATGAGGGATGCTACAGCACCTCTACCTACACGAAGATGCGCCTAGTGAGCAGAGCGTGACGCTCTGCGGTTCAAGGGGCACTCAAATGAACTTTGTCGCTGCCATCGCTATCTGCCTGAGTTCCACCCCGGTACCGGAGTGCCAGCAGAAAACCGCCGTCCATTGGTTTACCGTATCCGAAACCAGTTCTGGGTTATCCGCCTGCATGAGAGATGGAATGGTGTCAGCCGCTCGGTCCAGGCTCCTCGAAGGTGACGACTACCCAAAGGTTTTTTGTCGTCCGACAGCAGGGGCGCTCGCCGCGAACCTGTCTTCAAATGTCAATGATTGATGGTGTCAGCGGCATGTGGGATGCACAATATGGTCTCCCATGGCTTTCAAGCGTTAGTTGTTGAAGACGATCCGATCATTGCGGCTTTCCTAGAGAATGTTCTCCTCTCCCGAGAAATGGAAGTTGATTGCATCTCACTTCCGGGCCGATTTGACCGACTTCTGCGGCAGAACTATCACGTAGCGGTGGTCGGCATTGACGGAGAACGGCGCTTCATTCCGCTGATACTGAACGTCCTTCAGCGCCGGAGAATTCCTCCGGTGCTTTTTTCCGCCGGGGAAGGCAATTCGCACTGGATCGCAGCAAATTTTCCGGAAATTCGCACCTGTCATTATGACCCCCCCGACGGAGAACGCATAGCAGATTACGCAATGGACGCTGCGATGGCTGGGACGAAGTACCGTCGGTGCTAACCGAACTCGGCTGGTTGCGGCGACATGGTGCGCATCGGCGAGGACCGCTCCAGTCGCTTCGACATCGTGCCGGCGCAGTACCGGGTGCTCGTCACGGTGCGCCCGCGCTACGCCTGCCCGCACGG